>JAHWKP010000035.1 GCA_019347775.1 Actinomycetota bacterium
CGCATGAAGTCGAGGATTTCGGGGAACGTCGCGGATGACGCACTGTCGAGGGCGACGATGGCGTTGGTGAGCCGGTCGACATCGGTGACATTGATGCCGAAGGCAGTCTTCAGGCGGGCCAGGTCCTCGGCGGTGCTTGCAGCATCCACGCCCAGGGCGACGGCGGCCTTCTGGACCGTCTGGAGCGCACGCTTCATAGCGCGACGGAAGCTCACCCGGCCAGCCAGCTGGTCGGCGATTCCCTGCGCGATCAGAGCGGCGTCGAGCTCCGGCTGACGGATCTCCTGGATGTTCAGGCTGGCCTTCACGTTTCCGGTGATCTTCGCCAGCTCCTGACGCAGGCGCTCGGCTTCGGCGCCGCGGCGACCGATGACGATGCCGGGACGAGCGGTGTGGAGGTCGATGCGAAGCCGGTCGCCCGTCCTCTCGATCTCGATGCGGCTGACTGCGGCGCGTTCGAGCTGACCCATGAGGTAGCTGCGGATCTTCCAGTCCTCGATCACGAGGTCGGCGTAGCCACGCTCTGCAAACCACCGGGACTTCCAGTCCGTCGTGACCCCGAGTCGGAACCCGTAAGGGTTGACCTTCTGTCCCATTACTTGTTCTCCTCTTCGGGTTCCGCCGGTTCCGCCTTCGCAACCGGAGGTTGCTCGGGGGGCTCGGTCGCGCCGGTCGGCTCCTCGGTGCTGGCTTCGTCCTCTGCTGGTGCGGTCTCGACTTCTGCGCTCTCAAGCTGCGCTGATTCCGCCGCCGGCTCCTCACTGGGAGCTGGCTCGGTAGTAGCCCTCTCGACGGCCGCGGTTGCGGCCGCGGCCACCTCTGAGGTTTCCTCCGCGCCTTCGCCACCGCGGCGACGGCGCGAGCCGGCAACTCGGCGGCGACGGGCAGCCAGGTCGGTGTCCTGGCGACTGCGCACGCGGGCCAGCCGGTCTTCCGGCAGGCGGTTGACGATGACGGTGATGTGTGAGGTGCGCTTGCGGATCCTGCCGGCGCGGCCCCGGGCCCGATAGCGGAAGCGCTTGAAGGTCATGCCCTCGTCTGCGAAGCAGGCGGACACGTAGAGCTCCTCGCCATCCATCCCGGCATTGGCCTCGGCGTTGGCGACGGCGGAGCCGAGGACCTTGCCGACGGCATCGGCCGCGTCGCGCTCGCAGCGCTGGAGCACCGACCGAGCCTCCCCGACGGTCTTGCCGCGGATGAGATCGAGAACTTGGCGGACCTTGTACGGCGAGATCCAGACGAAGCTCAGCTTCGCCCGAACGCCGGGAGTCTCGCCGGGGCGAACCTCGTTCGTCTTGATAGCGGTCATCTCTTGGCCTGACGCTCTTGACCGGCATGGAACCGGAACGTGCGGGTCGGGGCGAACTCGCCCAGCTTGTGGCCGACCATCGATTCGGAGATGTAGACGGGCACGTGCTTGCGCCCGTCGTGGACGGCGATGGTGTGGCCGACCATGTCCGGGATGATCGTGGAACGGCGCGACCAGGTGCGGATGACCTTCTTCTGACCGTCGGCGTTGAGCGTGTCGACCTTCTTCAGCAAATGGCCGTCCACAAACGGGCCCTTCTTGAGACTGCGGGGCATCTCCGACTACCTCCTGGCTCCGCGAGACCGACGGCGCCGCACGATCATGCGCTGGGACAACTTGTTCTTGTCGCGGGTGCGGCCCTCGGGCTTGCCCCACGGCGACACGGGGTGACGGCCTCCGGAGCTCTTGCCCTCGCCGCCGCCGAGCGGGTGGTCGACCGGGTTCATGGCCACACCACGGGTCTGAGGTCGTACGCCCTTCCAGCGGTTCCGGCCGGCCTTTCCGATGGAAAGCAGTTCGGCCTCGGCGTTACCGACGGTGCCGACTGTTCCCCGGCAGTCGATGGGCACGCGGCGCATCTCGGTGGAGGGCAGCCGCAACGTCGCGAAGGCTCCTTCCTTGGCGACGAGCTGCAGGCTCATGCCCGCGCTGCGCGCCATCTTGCCGCCGCCGCCGGGCTTGAGCTCGACGTTGTGCACCACCGTTCCCACCGGGATGTAGCGAAGGGGAAGCGCGTTGCCCGGGCGAATGTCGGAGCCCTGGCCGCTCTGGAGCAGGTCTCCCACTTTCACGCCAGCCGGGGCGAGGATGTAGCGCTTCTCGCCGTCCAGGTAGTGCAGCAGCGCGATGCGGGCGTTGCGGTTCGGGTCGTATTCGATGGCGGCGACCTTGGCGGGAACGCCGTCCTTGTTACGACGGAAGTCGACGACCCGGTACTGCTGCTTGTGCCCGCCGCCGCGGTGGCGCGACGTGGCGCGACCGAGGTTGTTGCGTCCACCCGTGCGCTTCTTGGGCGCGAGGAGAGACTTCTCGGGCGTGTCGCGCGTGATCTCGGCAAAGTCCGAGGAGGTCTGGAACCGGCGACCGGCGCTGGTGGGCTTGCGCTTGCGTACTGGCATCTATATCTAGCTTTCGAACAGGGGGATCCGGTCGTCACCGACAAGGGTGACGATGGCCCGCTTGGTGTCGGAGCGTTGGGTCGTGGTTCGGCGCCTGCGGTCGAACTTGCGCTTGCCCTTGCGGTTCAGCGTGTTCACGTCGGCGACCCGCACGTTGAAGATCTCCTCCACCGCCTGGCGGATTTCGACCTTGTTCGCCTCGGGAGCGACTCGGAACGTGTAGACGCCCTGGTCGAGCAGGGCGTAGGACTTCTCGGAAACGATCGGCTCCAGGATGACCTGCCGGGCGTGCTTCATGAGGAGGTCTCTCTTTCATTCCCGGCTGGGCGCCCCAACCCAGCCTCCTCCGGAGCGCCGGGTCCCTCCCCGGCGCCCGGCCGTTCGTCACTTTCAGGAGCTCCGGGCAGGGTCTCCCTCGTGAAGAGAATCCACTCGTTGGCCAGGATGTCGTAGGGGTTGAGCTCCGAGGCGAGGATCGGCTGGGCCTCGGGGAGGTTGCGGAACGACTTGTAAGCCGCCTCGTCACCCCGTCCGAGCACGATCAGGACCCGGCCGGTGACACCCAGCGCAGTGAGCGCAGCCGCGGCGTCCTTGGTGCGGGGAGGGTCGAACGACCAACCGTCGACCACGGCGATGCGCCCTTCTGCGGCCCGGTCGGAAAGAGCAGCCCGCAGCGCCTGCCGGACCATCTTCTTGGGCGTCTTCTGGGCGTAGCTGCGGGGCTTGGGCCCGAGAGCCACGCCACCGCCCCGCCAGATGGGCGAGCGGATGGAGCCGGCCCGAGCGTTGCCGGTACCCTTCTGGCGCCACGGCTTGGTGCCACCGCCTCGAACTTCCGAGCGGGTGAGCGTGGACTGCGTGCCTGACCGGGCGGCCGCCAGCTGGGCGGTGACCACCTGGTGCAGGAGGGCGGGGTTCGGGGTTACTCCGAAGTGGCCCGGGTCCAGCTGGACGCTGCCCGCCGAGGAACCGTCGGCCTTGTGAACGTCGACGGTGGGCGCCGTGGTGGGCGCCGGCTTGGCGAAGGTCTGCTTGTCACTCATCTGCCTTACTTCCCCTTCACCGCGTTGCGGATGAGCACGAGCCCGCCTCGGGGGCCCGGCACCGCGCCCTTGACGAGGATGACCTCGCGCTCGGCGTCGGCCTGCATGACTTCGAGGTTCATGGTCGTGACCTGCTGGCCACCCATCCGCCCCGCCATCTTCGTGCCCTTGAAGACGCGGGCCGGCGTGGCGCAGGCGCCGATCGATCCCGGAGCGCGGTGGGCCTTGTGGTTGCCGTGCGAGGCGCCCTGGCCCTTGAAGTTGTGGCGCTTCATGACGCCGGCGAAGCCCTTGCCCTTGCTGACCGCGGTGACATCGACCATGTCGCCGGCCGCCAGAACGTCGGCGTTGATCTCCTGGCCGACCTCGTAGGCGGCGGTGTCCTCCAGGCGAAGCTCGACGAGGCGCTTACCGGCGGCGACCCCAGCCTTTGCGAAGTGGCCGGCCTCAGGCTTGGTCAGCGACCCGTTGGAGCGAACTCCCCAGGTGACCTGGACCGCGGAGTAGCCGTCCTTATCCGGGGACTTGACCTGCACGACCCGGCACGGGGCGACAGATACGACCGTCACGGGGACGGCTCGGTTCTGCTCGTCCCATACCTGGGTCATGCCCAGTTTCTCTCCGACTATCGCCTTGCTAGCCATGCCTTCTCCCGGCGGGCGCCCCAACCCGCCTCCTCCGGAGCGTGGGGCCCCAGCCCCACGCCCGGCCGTGATGAGCCGGGGCTTTCGTCTATTAGTCGTGTCCAGGGTTGTCCCGGACGCGGACGCTCCGTCCGGCAGGCCGAACGGAGCGGAGTTCTAGGTTGCCGTGAGGTCCCCTGCCGCGTGCAAATGCCAAGCAGCCAGGGCGCTCACGGACGTCGATTGAGCGAGGCGTCAGCATAGCTGGCTCTCAGAGGGCCTCGCGCCGCGGCCAGGCGACAGTCAGGCACCGGCTGCGCCGGTCGGCCTAGGGTGACCGCCACCGTCTTGACACCGATCCCGGAGGTTCTGATGAAGCGCCGTATCCGCTACCTGCTCATCCTTGCTGTATCCGTCGCCGGGCTGGGCTTGAGCGCCGGCAGCCAGCCGGCCGCCGCCTACTGCGGGGAGAACCCCTTCCCGAAGGGCCCGCCCTGCGTCTACTGCCCGGATCTGTCCGACTTGGGCATCTACTGCATCGACTGAGTCACCGCCCACCGACGTGCCGGTGAGCCAGCCGGTATGGGAGGACTTGGACGGGGAGTCGCACACGCGGCTCCCCGTTCTCGCTACAACGATCGAAGCTGACCTGTGCGTGGTCGGACTGGGGGGATCCGGGCTCACCGCAGTGCGGGCCGCCCTCGAGCAGGGTCGCTCGGTCGTAGGCATTGACGCTGGACCCGTCGGCGGGGCGGCGGCCGGGCGCAACGCCGGCTTTCTCTTGGCCGGGATGGCGCCCTTCCACCACGACTTGGCTGCGGCCGTGGGCGACGAGCGGGCGACTGGCTTGTACCGCCTGACCCAGCTGGAGATCGCCCGTATGGCCGTGCAGACGCCCGACGACGTGCGCATAACCGGCAGCCTGCGCATCGCCGCTTCGGACGAGGAGCTGGCCGACTGCCGGCGCCAATTCGACGTGATGCGGCGCCATGGCCTGGCGGTCGAGGAGTACGACGGTCCTGAGGGCCGGGGTTTGGCCTTCGCCGGCGACGGAGTGGTGCAGCCCCTGGCCCGGTGCCGAAACCTGGCCCAGCGGGCGCAATCCGATGGGGCGATGCTCTTCGAGGGCTCGCCGGCGGTCGAAATCTCAGGCAACTGCGTGGTCACGCCTGCGGGTCGAGTGGAATGTGGCGCCGTGGTCGTGGCTGTAGACGGAAGTCTCGAGGCCGTACTCCCGGAGCTGTCTGCTCGCGTGCGGACGGCCCGGGCCCAGGTCGTGGCCACCGAGCCCCTTTCCGAAGCCCTCTTCAGCCGGCCGGTGTACACCCGATGGGGCTTCGACTATTACCAGCAACTCCCCGATGGCCGGGTCATCCTCGGCGGCTTCCGCGACCGCGGCTCGGATGCGGAATGGACCAACGAGGCGCAGACGAGTGAGGACGTACAGGCCCATCTGGCGGCCTTCCTCCGCGAGGAGTTGGGCATCCGTGCGGACATCACTCACCGCTGGGCCGGACTGATCGCCTTCACGCCAGACAAGCTGCCCGTCCTCGGGCAGGTACGCCCGGGGGTGTGGGCGTGCGGCGCCTACAGCGGCACGGGCAACGTGGTCGGCGCAATCTGCGGCCGCCTCGCGGCCGGCCTGGCCCTCGGCGTGCCGTCGCCGGAAGCGACGCTCCTCGCTCAGTCGCCGGTATAGAGACGCTCCAGGTCGATAAGCTCGACATCGGACCGGGTAGCCATGGCTGATCGCAGTTCAGGCGCGAACCTCGGCGCGAAGAGCAAGAGCTTGGCGCCCGCAGCCGAGGGGCCCAACAGGGCACGCTTGTACTCCAAAGTGCTCACGCCGCCGGCCGCTACTTCTGCCTTTGTCCATTTGGCTTCGCCGATGGAGACAATTGTGTCCCCGGACCTGACCACTAGATCCAACTCCGCTGACTGCCTCGCAGATGGGTCGGGCACGACGCTGGGGCCCACCTTCTCTGGGGATCCGCCCAGTGTGCGCTCCGTGGCATAGCCGCGCGCCCACTCCCGAGCCAGGTGCTCGAAATGCGGCCCATACACCTGCGCGGAAGCAGTGTCCCGCGCTGCCCTCCAAGCCCACTTGGGCCCGCGACTGATTATCTCCGCCTCACGCGGGGCTATGAGCACCCGGTAGGTGCGCAGCATGGGCTCGGCCAGGTGGAAGGTTGACCGGCGTCCGTGGAGCGGATCTTCCAATCGCTCGACCAACGCCAGCTCGACCAGCGAGTTGAGTACGTGAGCGAGAGAGCTTTCGGCGCGGCCCAGTGCGGATGCGATTTGTCCTCGTCTGGTGGCACCCCCTGCGATGGCCGCGAGAGTCCCGACGTACAGGTTCCGATCCTGGACGGGCTCCTCTTCGAGAATCAGCCTGCCTTCTCTGAATAGGGCAGAGGAGGGATTGAACAGGGTGCCTGTGATCCAGTCGTCCAGTCCCCGTCCGGGCTCGGGGAGGCGACCGCCGGCCAGCCCTCGAAAGGCGGGGGTTCCCCCGACCAAGGCGTGAAGTCGTGCGGCGGAGTCCCAGTCCTCACCCAGCTGCCAGAATTCTGCAGAGGCACGAAAGTCAAACGGCCTTATGACCAGTTCCAATGACGCTCTGCCCCGCAGCGGGGCACTCCCGGCGAGGAGGTCTCTCATCGCCCCCATCGCGGACCCGCAGATCAAGACATGCGGCCCGGCAGGCCTTGAAACCTTCGTCTGAAGGACTGAAGGCAGCGTTGGATCGGATTCGACGAGGTACTGGAATTCATCGAACACCACTAGCGGGGGCGACGCCTTCCACAGTTCCTGCAGAGCTTGCGCCCACGAGTCAAATCTCGGTATTGGACCTCCACCGGACAGCTCCGGCCACGCCGCCGCGAAGGCACCCAGCTGCTGACGATTCGTTCCTTGTGTCGCCTCCCAGTACCAGCCCTCAGTTGCTGTGGCGACGCGCTCTGCCAGGTAGGACTTCCCCTGACGTCGGCGGCCGTAGATAAGCCCGAAGCGAAAGCCGGCCCCAGGCCGACTGAACTGAGCGAGGCTCTCCCACTCCCACTCGCGGTCAAAGACATCCTCCGGCTTCTCCACGTTACAATAGTAGCTCATCTATCATAAGCAGGGTTATGAGTGTTGAATATCCGACCCCGCCCTAGGGGTGCCCTGAGTACCGTCGGCGCGGTGGTCAAGGCCGGTGAAGAGGTTCTGGAGATTGACGGGCGCGAGGTGAAGCTCACCAGCGCCGACAAGGTGTACTTCTCCGAGCGGGGCGATACCAAAGGCGACCTCGTCCGGCACTACCTGCGCCTGGCGGACCCCGTCATGTCCACCATGGGCGGCCGGCCGGTGCTGATGCAGCGCTTCCCCGAAGGGGCGGAAGGCCCGTCGTTCTTCCAGAAGCGGGTACCGAAATCTCGTCCCGATTGGTTGCGGACGGCGACCGTGTCGACTCCCAACGGCACCGAATCCGAGGCTCTGGTCATCGAGGACCTGGCCCACGTGGTGTGGGCCGTCAACATCGGCTGCCTCGGATTCCACGTCTGGCCCAGTCAGGCCGACGACTTGGAACATGCTGACGAGCTCCGTCTCGACCTGGATCCCCAACCGGGAACGGACTTCACCCAAGCACGGGAGGCGGCGTTCGTGCTCAAGGAGCTGCTCGACGAAGTCGGCGTGCGGGGATGGCCCAAGACGACCGGCAACCGCGGGATCCACGTCTACGTACGGCTTGAACCGAAATGGGATTCCTACGATGTGCGGCGGGGCGCCGTCGCTATTGCGCGTGAACTCGAGCGCCGTCGCCCGGACCTGCTGACGGCGGCGTGGTGGAAGGAGGAGCGCGGCGAGCGCATCTTTTTGGACTTCAACCAGAACGCGCCCCACAAGACGGTGTTCGGGGCGTGGTCGGTACGGGCCCGCCCCGGGGCGCAGGTGTCGATGCCGCTGACATGGGACGAGCTCGCCGACGTCCACGCCGACGAACTGACGATGGCAACGGTCGCGGAACGCTACGAGGCAAACGGCGACCCTTGGGCCGATCTCAACGAGCATCCGCAATCTCTTGACGCCCTGCTGGCGATGTACCAGCGAGATCGGGACAACGGCCTGATGGACGCTCCTTGGCCGCCGGTCTATCCGAAGCAGCCCGACGAGCCGCCGAGGGTGGCGCCCAGTCGGGCCAAGAAGCCGGCCGCGGCCGACTGACGAACGACAGGAGACAACGTGGCGTGGGACTTCTCGACCGATCCGGAATTCCAGGAGAAACTCGACTGGGTCGACCAGTTCTGCCGCGAAGAGGTTGAGCCGCTGGACTACGTGTTCCCGTACGCGGTGCGCTCCAAGGACCCGAAGATCCGGGCCCTGGTCAAGGGCTTGCAGGACCAGGTCAAGGAGCAAGGCCTCTGGGCGATCTTCTTGGACAAGGACCTGGGCGGCCCGGGCTACGGCCAGCTCAAACTGGGTCTGCTGAACGAGATCCTGGGTCGGTACTCGGCGGCGCCTCAGATATTCGGGGCTGCGGCCCCGGACACCGGCAACATGGAGATGCTCGCCGCCTACGGCACTGACGAGCAGAAGAAGCGCTGGCTCGAGCCCCTCATCAACCAGGAGATCTTCTCGGCCTATTCGATGACCGAACCCCAGGGGGGCTCGGACCCGAACCTGTTCCGCACGCACGCCATGCGCGACGGCGACGAGTGGGTCATCAACGGCGAGAAGTGGTTCACCAGCGCCGGACGGGTCGCCGACATCCTGTTCGTGATGTGCACCAACGGAATGTTCGTCGTGCCTCGGGAGACTCCGGGCGTCGAGATTCAACCCGAGCCCCGCAACCACAACCACATCATCTACAGAGACGTCCGCGTTCCTCTCGACCACCTGCTCGGGCCGGAAAACGGCGCCAAAGTGCTCGCTCAGCGCCGGCTCGGTGGCGGACGCATCCACCATGCAATGCGCACCATCGCCCAGTGCAAGCTCGCCTTCGACATGATGTGCGAGCGGGCCCTCAGCCGGGAGTCGCACGGCAAGATCATCGGGGAGCACCAGATGGTGCAGGAGCGAATCGCCGACTCCTACGCCGCCATCCGGATGCTGCGCCTCTTCGTCCTGGAGACGGCGTGGAAGATCGATAACTCCTCGACGCAGGAGACCCGCACCGACATCGCCGCCGTCAAGTTCACGATGGCCAAGGTGCTACGCGACGTGTCCTACAACGCGCTCCACATCCTCGGCTCGCTCGGCACCACCGACCTCACGCCGCTGCAAGCCATATACGCCGCCGCTCCCACGATGGGCATCGCCGATGGTGTGGATGAGGTCCACAAGGCCACCGTGGCCCGCAACGTGCTGAAGGATTACGAGCCCCACGACGGCTACTGGCCCACCGAGTACATCCCCGCCAAGCGCGAAGCCGCCTGGCAGAAGTTCCAGCCCAAGTTCGAAGCCGACCCCGACCTACGAGAACTAGCCGAGGGCTACAAGAAGTACTTCGCCAACCGCCGCTGAGGCCCTGTCTTACGCGGTTTGGATCTTTATTTCGATGTCGACGCCGGCGGGGACGTCGAGGCGCTGCAGGGAGTCGACCGTCTTGGGAGTCGGGTCGAAGATGTCGAGCAGGCGCTTGTGGATGCGCATCTCGAAGTGCTCGCGGGAGTCCTTGTACTTGTGCGGCGAGCGGATGACGGTGTAGCGGTGACGCTCAGTCGGCAGCGGGACGGGGCCGCGCACCTTCGCTGAGGTGCGCAGCACCGTCTCCACGATCTTGCGGGTGGAAGAGTCGATGACCTGGTGGTCGTACGCCTTGAGGCGGATGCGGATTTTCTGGGCCATCGCTCTTCTCTATTTCCTGGTTGCCGGGACTACTTGAGGATCTTGGTGACGCGGCCGGAGGCCACGGTGCGGCCACCCTCACGAATGGCGAAGCGGAGACCCTCGTCCATGGCGATGGGGTGCAGAAGCTCCACCTTCATCGTCGTGTTGTCGCCGGGCATGACCATCTCCGTGCCCTCGGGCAGCGAGATGGTGCCGGTCACGTCAGTGGTCCGGAAGTAGAACTGCGGGCGGTAGTTGGTGAAGAACGCCTTGTGGCGTCCGCCCTCTTCCTTGGACAGGACGTAGACCTGGGCCTCGAAGTCGGTGTGGGGAGTGATCGAACCGGGCTTGCACAGCACCTGGCCACGCTCCACCTCCTCTTTCTTCGTGCCTCGCAGCAGGGCGCCGATGTTGTCGCCTGCACGGCCCTCGTCGAGGATCTTGCGGAACATCTCGACGCCGGTGCAGACCGTCCTCTGGGTGTCGCGGATGCCGACGATCTCGATCTCGTCGCCGGTCTTTACGATGCCCTGCTCGACCTTGCCGGTGACGACCGTGCCACGTCCGGTGATGGAGAAGACGTCCTCGATCGGCATCAGGAAGGGCTTGTCGGTGTCGCGCTCGGGCTCCGGCACGAACGAACCGACCGCGTCCATGAGATCCTGGACGCCCTTGGCGGCTTCGGGGTCGCCCTCGAGGGCCTTCAGCGCCGACACGCGGATGACCGGAGTGTCGTCACCGGGGAACTCGTACTTGTTGAGTAGCTCACGCACCTCGAGCTCGACGAGGTCCAGCAGCTCCTCGTCGTCGACCATGTCGGCCTTGTTGAGGGCCACCACGATGGACGGCACGCCGACCTGGCGGGCGAGCAGTACGTGCTCAGAGGTCTGGGCCATGGGGCCGTCGGCGGCTGACACCACGAGGATGGCTCCGTCGACCTGGGCCGCGCCGGTGATCATGTTCTTGATGTAGTCGGCGTGACCGGGCATGTCGACGTGGGCGTAGTGGCGGTTCGCCGTCTGGTACTCGACGTGCGAGATGTTGATGGTGATGCCCCGCTGGCGCTCCTCGGGTGCGTTGTCGATCGCGTCGAAGGCGGAGAACGTCGTGCCCGTCGGGTCGGCCTCGGACAGCACCTTGGTGATGGCCGCGGTGAGCGTGGTCTTGCCGTGATCGACGTGACCCATCGTGCCGAGGTTGAGGTGCGGCTTGGTGCGCTCGAACTTCTGCTTAGCCATGGTGTTGTGAGGCCTTTCCCTTTCGGTTCTTAGTTAGGTAGTGGCGGGGGCTCGGAGCCCTTCGCCTTCGTGATTTCAGGTGGCTTACTCGCCACGGACCCGGGCGACGATTTCTCGTGCGACCGCTTCCGGGACCTGCTCGTAGGAATGGAACTGCATGGTGGGCGCCGCCCGACCCTGGGTCATCGACCGGAGGTCGGTAGCGTAGCCGAACATCTCGGCCAGCGGCACCTGTGCGCGAACGATCCGGTCGGAGCCACGTTGGTCCATCGCCTCGACCTTCCCGCGGCGGCCGGAGATGTCACCGATGACATCGCCCATGAACTCCTCGGGCGTTACGACCTCGATGTCGAACACGGGCTCGAGCAGGACCGGCTTCGCCTTCTTGCACGCCTCTTTGAAGACCATCGAGCCGCAGATCTTGAACGCCATCTCGGAGGAGTCGACGTCGTGGCTCGACCCGTCCTGCAGCGTGACGCGGGCATCGACCACCGGATAACCGGCGAGCACGCCCGAGGCCATCGCCTCTTGCACGCCCTGGTCGACCGCCGGGATGTACTCGGTCGGGATACGGCCCCCAGTGATCTTGTTGACGAACTCGTAGCCGCCGCCGGGGCCGGTGGGCTCCAGGGTGATGACCACGTGGCCGTACTGGCCACGACCACCGGTCTGGCGGATATAGCGCTCTTCGATCTTCTCGACCGTCTCGGTGATGGTCTCGCGGTAGGCGACCTGGGGGCGGCCCACGTTGGCGTCGACCTTGAACTCGCGCAGCATCCGGTCGACCAGGACCTCGAGGTGCAGCTCGCCCTGGCCGCCGAGGATGGTCTGGCCCGTCTCCTCGTCCGAATGGACCTGGAAGGACGGGTCCTCGTCGCTCAGCGAGGCGAGCGCCCGCGACAGCTTGTCCTGCGCGTCCTTCGACTTGGGCTCGACGGCCACGTGGATGACGGGCTCGGGGAACGACAGCGACTCGAGCACGACGGGCGCGTTGGGGTCGCAGAGCGTGTCGCCGGTGGTCGTCTGCTTGAGTCCGACGACCGCGACGATGTCGCCCGTGTGGACCGCGTCGAGGTCCTCGCGGTGGTTGGCGTGCATCTGCAGGATGCGCCCGATCCGTTCCTTGCGGTCCTTCGTGGAGTTGAGGACCGTGCCGCCCTTGTCGAGGCTGCCCGAATACACCCGCAGGTAGGTGAGCTTGCCCACGTGGGGGTCGCTCATGATCTTGAAGGCCAGGGCGCTGAAGGGCTCGGTGTCGGAGGTCTCGCGTACGACGTCCTCGATGTCCTTGACATCA
>JAHWKP010000036.1 GCA_019347775.1 Actinomycetota bacterium
GAGATGGCCAAGCCCCTGCTCGCCGGTCCCCCGGCGATCGACCTGCTGGACGGCCTCTCGGCCCACGATCTCGCCTAGGCGGTCACGGCCTGCGGCGGGTCGAGAAGCCGTCGGCTGATCTCGTCCAGTTCGTTCCACGTCAACGAGTCGGCGGACCAGATGTGCTCGAAGGCGGCGTCGGAGGCATCGGAGAAGCCATGGCGAGCGCGGAAGTGGTAGTGCCTTCGGGGCTTCGAGATCTCCCATCCGTGCCCCGCGCAGCGGCCCGCCGCCCACGCATCCCACGCCACCCGCTGGGCAAGGGAAAGCTCACTGTCGGGGGGAGCCTCCGCGAAACCTGGGGAGCGGCGGTCGAAGGCGCGGTGCATCACGACGCCGAGGGATTCGGTGGTTCCCGTTTCCGACAGGTGGCGGGGCTTCTTGGCGTCCTCGAAGGCGCCCGACTCGAACTCGACGTGTAACGGCTTCTCACTCAGCACGCGGGAACGTCCGAAGAAGGTCCGCTCGTCGACCCCGATCGTGATCTCCTCGTCGGCGTCGAACCCGACTGCATCGGCCACTTTCGACGCAATCGCCCCGATGCGATCCGGGTCATAGGACACGTAGTGGAACTCGTGCGGCACCACCTTGATGTTCGCCATGTCAGACCGCCGCCGGCTGAAGTCGCGGAATCGTGCCGGCGCCGGCGATGCCGCCGGAGGCGAGGAGCAGGTCTTCGAGGTCTCCCTGCCGCTTGGCGGCTCGATCGACGTCGTCGGGCCCCTCGATCAGCGACTGGATGAGCATTTCGCCCTCGCGCCAGTCGGCCATCTCGTCAGCCAGCGCGAACTGCAGCGAACGAATCGTCGGCGCGTCAGTAATGCGGGAGGTGTTGCGAAGGTGATGCGTGTAGGCCGCGATCTTGTGAGGGATCAACACTCGGTAGACGCCGACGAGCTTCTCGAGCGTCTGGTCGATGCCCTCAGGCTCGGTAAGCGCTTGGACGAAGCCGACCATGGCGTCGTTGGGCGGGGTGGTGAGTCGGTCGGGGTTCATCTCGCGGAGCTCGGGCAGACGCTTGTGCCACAGCTCCGCGTGCCACGCGTGGTGGTAGCAGTGGGTGCCGAGCTTCATCTTGATGTCGAGTTCCGGAACAGTGGCGACCCAACCCCCGAGCGCCTCGAAGAGCTTCGTCTCGATCCACTTGTAGTGACCGACCCGGCGGGCCGTCTCCTCGACGGTGAAGCCGCCCGGAAGGAGTCGCCGATCCCACGGCGGAAACGGTGGTCGGGGCTGGCGCGGGTTACCCACGCCATATACATAGCCCATGCGCCCCGAAGCGGCTTCGGCCGGCGCGTCAGCACCGGCCTCGATGGTCAGCCCGTTCCGCTAGTCCAGAGCGGGGACCGGCTGGGCGCCCTGACGCCGACGCCGGAGGGGGAGCACCTCGGCGAGGGCGATGCCGGCGAGGATCAGCAGCGCTCCGACCACGCCCTTCGCTCCGAGCCGGTCACCCACCAGATACCCGAGGAAAGCCGCTGAGACCGGCTCGATCATGAGCAGCAGAGAAGTGCGCGACGGGCCGATGAGGCGCTGTCCCCAGATCTGCAGCGCCATCGCCGCCGCCGACGCCGCTACCGCCGTGTAGGCCGCGGCAGCCCAGACGGCTGCCGGGAAATTCATCCCACCGCTCAGTAGACCGGGTCCGAAGAGCAGAACTCCGACGATCGCCATCTGGGTACACGTCAACTTCCACGTGTCGTGGCGGGGCGCGTAGTGACCGAGCAGAACGACATGCGCGGCGAAGCTGAAAGCGCACGCGAGCGTCAGCCACTCCCCCTTGCCGAACGATCCTGCTCCGCCTGACAGCAGCACTAGGCCGATCGTTGCGACTACGAGGCCTGCGATCGTCGTGGGCGACGGAAAGCGCTTCAGGAAAAGGGCTGACATGACCGGCACGATCACGACGAAGAGATAGGTGACGAAGGCCGACACCGAACTGCTCGTGTACTGCAAGCCGACCGTCTGGAACACGTAGCCGGCGGCCAGGGCGATGGCGCACCAGAAGGAAGCTGTGACGACCCCCGGATCGGCTGGCCTTCGCCGGGCGACCGGCCAAAGCACCGCGGCGGCGATCAGGAAGCGCACCGATAGAAACGGCACCGGCTCGGCCGCGGCGACCGCGTCCTTGACGACGACAAAAGTCGACCCAAAGAGAACAGCGGCGGCAACTATGGCGAGTTCGCCCTGTCTCTGGCTCTTCGCGAGGCCGCTCATCGCTGTGCGGGCGGGGGCCCCATCCCCGCCCGCCTGCGGGTCACGTGCCGCCACCTAGCCGCGGTATTTGTTCGTGATCGGCATCCTTCGGTCGCGGCCGAAGGCTTTGGGGCTGACGCGGACGCCGGGCGGGGCTTGGCGGCGCTTCCATTCGGCGCTGTCCACCATCCGCACGATCCGGCCGACGGTGGCGGCGTCGTGCCCATCCTCGATGAGTTCGGTAGCCGTCCGGTCCTCCTCTACGAAACCCTCGAGGATCGGGTCGAGCACTTCGTAGGGAGGTAGCGAGTCCTGGTCGAGCTGGCCGGGTCTGAGCTCTGCGGTCGGCGGGCGCTGGATTACGGCCTCTGGGATCACTTCTTTTCCGGCGCGTCGGTTGCGCTCGCGCGCCAGGGCGTATATCTCGGTCTTCCAGACATCCTTGATGGGAGCAAAGCCGCCCGCCATGTCGATGCCGTAGGCCGTGGTGTATCCGACGGCCAGCTCGCTCTTGTTGCCGCAAACGAGGACCAGCCAGTTGAACTTGTTGTTCAGCGCCCACACCAGCGCCGAGCGGATACGCCCCTGAAGATTCTCTCTAGCTATCTGGCTCTTCGCGCGAGCGCTCATCGCAGTGTCGGCCGTCGTCACCAGCCCGTGCGGAACGCCGCCGACCTCCATCTCGGCTGGTTCTCCGAGCATCGCCAACATCGCCGTGTAGGCGGGTTCGATGGGGATTGACCGCAGGTCGATGCCGAGGTTCTGGGCCAGCTCGGCGGCGTAGTCGTTCGACTCGTCGGCGGTGTACCGCGAGGGTAGGGCGACGGCGTGCACGTGCTCAGGTCCGAGGGCGTCAGCCGCCACGCACGCCACCAAGGAGGAGTCGATACCACCCGACAAGCCGAACACGACATCGGTGAAGCCGTTCTTGCGGGCGTAGTCGCCGGTGCCGAGGACCAGCGCCTCGTAGACCTCCGATGTGAGTGTCGGTCCCTCGGGTGGAAGAGGCGCCGGTTCGTCGAGGTCCGCGACGTCCACCGTGACAATGGACTCGGTGAACTGCGGGAGCCGAATCCGCACCTGGCCGTCGGCGCCGACGGCGCGAGAGGCTCCATCGAAGATCAACTCGTCCTGGCCACCGACCTGGTTGACGAATATCAGCGGACAGCCGGCCTCGGCCGCTCGGGCCTCCAACACCTGCTCTCGGTCGTCGGCCCTGCGGGCGTAGTACGGGGAGGCGTTGAGCACCACGACGACCTCGGCGCCGGCCGCCGGCATCCCGGCGAGCGGCCCGTCGGGCCACCACACGTCCTCACACACGGCCACACCAACCCGAGTCCGCGCCAGATCAACCACGCCGGCCCGCCCTGGCCCGGGCTCGAAGTAGCGCGCCTCGTCAAACACCGAGTAATTGGGAAGGCGGTGTTTGCGATAGACCGCCACCCGCGTTCCGCCGGCACACAAGGCCGCCGCGTTATAGAGCTTTCCTTCGCCGTCCCGGTCGACGAAGCCGACCATCGCAGCGCATCCGGCCGTGGCTGCAACCACCTTCTCCAGGGTTTCAAGTGCGTCGTCGACAAAACCGGACTTCAGCAGCAGGTCTTCGGGCGGGTAGCCGGTGATCGCCAGTTCGGGGAAGACGGCGAGTTGAGCTCCTTGTCCCTCGGCCGTCTCGAGGGCCTTCAGGATGCGCGCCAGATTGCCCTCGAGGTCGCCGACCGTGGTGTTCAACTGGCACAACGCCACCCGCAGGGAAGGTCCCACCCGCCAAAGCCTACGGTCGGGCCGCGATGAACCCTGCTACCAGCGGCAACCGGAGGTCCGACCCGGCGGCCGTCCTGGCCGAGCTCAGAGAGCGCCACCCCGATGCCGCGGACGCGATCACCGGCGACGGGCGCGCTGAGTCGGCGCTCTCCGCCGTGGTGCCTGCAAGCCGGGCCCTCACCCGCCTCCTGCTCGCCGATGCCGGTGCGGCGCGGGTGCTCGCAGATCTGGACACGCGGGTCCCGCTGGAACCCAGCAACCCGAACGACGTTGTCGCGTGGCAACAGCGAGAACTCCTACGGATCGCGGCCCGCGACCTCACCCGGCTCGACGAACTGGACGAGGTCACCTCGGCGCTCTCGACGATGGCCGCAGATGTCCTCCAGGCCGCCTGCTCGCTCGCGGGGACGGACCGGTTGGCAGTGATCGGGATGGGCAAGCTCGGCGCCGACGAGCTCAACTACTCGAGCGACATCGACGTCATGATCGTGGGCGGAACTCCGCCCGAGGCCCGAAAGGTCCTCGAGATCGCACGGGGTTGCTTCCGAGTCGATGCCGCGCTTCGACCGGAAGGGCGGGACGGGCCGTTGACCCGTTCGCTGGAGTCATACGAGGCTTATTGGGAGAAGTGGGCCTCGCACTGGGAATTCCAGGCCCTTCTGAAGTCGCGCCCCGTGGCGGGCGACGCCGCCCTGGGATATGCATTCGAACAAAGCGCGGCAGAACGTCTGTGGTCCCGCCGCTTTGATGCGTCGGCCTTGCGCGAGTTGCGCGACCTGAAGGCCAGGGCGGAGGACCTGCTCGAAAAGCAGGGGCTCACCCGGCGCGAGATCAAGCTCGGCCGCGGCGGGATCCGCGACATCGAGTTCGCCGTGCAACTCCTCCAGCTCGTGCACGGAGCCGACGACCCGGCTCTGCGGGTGCGAGCAACGCTCCCAGCGCTCGCCACTCTGGCCGAGGGCGGCTACATCGCACCGGAAGACGCTGCCACCCTGGCCTCGGCATACCGATTCCTGCGGGAGGTGGAGCACCGGCTGCAGCTCGTGGATCTGCACCAGGTCCACGAGCTGCCCGTGGCACCGGAGCCGCTGCGTCAGCTGGCGATCGTGATGGGCTTCGGTGACGAGCCGGGCGCCTCGGCCACGGAACGCTTCGAGACCGAGTTGAGCGGGCATCGAGCCGTTGCCCGGGCTATCCACGAGCGGCTTTTCTTCCGTCCGCTACTCGAGGCGTTCGCCGGACGAGACTCCGCTCTCGGACCCGACGCGGCGGCGGCCCGGCTGTCGGCGTTCGGTTTCGCCGACGTGGACCGCACCAGAGCCGCGGTAGCCGAGCTCAGCGGAGGGCTGACCCGCTCATCGAGGCTCATGTCCCAACTCATGCCGTTGTTGCTGAGGTGGCTGTCGGAGAGTCCGGACCCCGATCTGGGTCTGCTGGGACTGCGGGGCCTGGCCACGCGCGCCCACGGAGCGGCACAGCTGACCGCGGTGTGCCGCGACTCACCCGAGGCAGCGCGGCGTCTGTGCCTCCTTCTCGGAACCACCCCGCTGTTGCGGGCCGGGTTCGAACGCCAACCCCAGCTACTGGGTGACCTGGCCGGCGCTGACCCCCTTCCGATGCCGAGCCGCGAGAGTGTCGAGCAGCGGGCCCGGGCGTCATGGCATGACAGCGTCGACGAGCGCCGCAGAGCCCTGCGGCTGATCCGGGACGAGGAGGTGGCTCGTCTGGCTGCACGCGACGTACTCGGCGTAGATGACGTACGGGCCACGGCAAAATCACTCGCCGAGCTGGCCCAGGTGGTTCTGGGAGCGGCATTGGCCGCGCTCGAGCCCACCGCTCCGTTCGCGGTAATCGGGATGGGGCGCCTCGGAGGCGGGGACCTCGGCTACTCCAGCGATCTCGATGTGCTGTTCGTCCACGGGGGCTCCAGTGCTGGAGAAGTCGCCGAAGCCGAGCGGGTGGCCACAGAACTGAGTCGCTTCGTCAACGGCGCGACTCCCGCCGAGAGGTTGTTCGAGCTCGACTCGCGGCTCAGGCCCGAAGGCAAGCAAGGACCGCTGGCGCGGAGCCTGGACGGATATCGGACCTACTGGGAGCGGTGGGCCCAGCCGTGGGAACGCCAAGCTCTCATCCGCGCCGCCCCGGTCGCGGGCGATGCGGAGCTGGGAGAGCAGTTCATGGCCGCCTGCGGTGAGTTCGTCTGGGAGCAACCGTTGAACAAAGACGACGTGCGTGAACTACGTCGCACGAAAGCACGCGTCGAACGAGAGCGGGTTCCGACCGGAGAGGACCCGCAGTTCCATTTGAAGCTCGGGCCCGGGTCTCTCTCCGATGTCGAATGGACCGCCCAACTGCTCCAGCTTCGTACCGGCACTCGGGCCACGGCCACCCTCGACGCACTCGACGCCCTGCTCGAAACCGGCGCGCTGGAGGCGCCAGATCACGACGTGCTCGAGGAGTCGTACCGGTTCTGCGAGCACGTGCGCAACCGGTGGTTCCTCGTGCGGGGCGGACCCGGTGACTCTCTGCCGAGCGACCCGGTCCATCTCGGCCGCCTGGCTCGGAGTCTGGGGACCACCCCGGCGGAGCTCCGCGACGACTACCGGCGGATCACCCGGCGTGCCCGCGAAGCGACAGTCAGGCTGTTCTTCGGCGCCTAGGCCTGCTGCCGCGGGTGTCCAACGACGACGGTGGGAAGAGTGCAGAGATGAAAGTCGTGGTGACCGGAGCAACCGGAAACGTCGGAAGGGCGCTCGTGGAACGGCTGGGGGCTGACCCCCACATCACCGAAGTTGTGGGGCTAGCCCGGCGTCCGCCGGATGTCAGCCTTCCGAAGACCCGATGGGCCAGTGTCGATGTGGCCGGCGATGACTTGGCTCCTCACTTCCGCGGAGCTGACGCCGTCGTTCACCTGGCGTGGCTGTTCCAACCCTCCCATGACGCCATGGCGACTTGGGAAGCCAACGCCATCGGAAGTGAAAGAGTGTTCCGATCGGTCGGCGACGCCGACGTCTCGGCTCTCGTGTATGCCTCGTCGGTCGGCGCCTACTCGCCCGCGCCGAACCAGTGGGTCGACGAGAACTGGCCCACTCACAGCATGCCCACCGCGGCCTACGGGCGGGAGAAGGCCTACGTCGAGCGGCTGCTCGATACGTTCGAGGCGGGCCACCCCGAAACCCGCGTGGTCCGCATGCGTCCCGCTTTCACATTCACGCGCAGTTCGGCCACCGAGCAGCGGCGACTGTTCCTGGGGCCGTTCATGCCGCGTCGCCTGGCACGACCCGGGACTGCTCCCGTACTGCCGGTGCCGAAGGGCACGGTCTTCCAGTCGGTCCACACCGACGATGTGGCCGACGCCTACCTCGCCGCGGTCGTCGGTACCGCCCGAGGCGCTTTCAACCTCGCGGCCGAGCCGGTGATCGACAAGGTGTCGCTGGGTGAAGCCCTCTCGACCAAGGTCGTCGAGTTGCCGGCCGGAGCCTTCACCGCAGCCATGGCCGCGGCGTGGCGGTTGCATCTCGTGCCCGCGCCGGCGGAGTTGCTCGAGCTGTTCTTGCGGCTGCCGCTGATGCGCACGGACCGGGCACGCGCCGAGCTCGGTTGGAGCCCGCGCCACAGCGGCCCTGACGCCCTGAGAATCGCGGCGGCCGGAATCGCGGAGGGCGCCGGAGGAGACACTCCGCCACTCGAGCCGGACTCGCTGGGCGGAAGAGTCGAGGAGATCTCGACCGGCGTCGGGGAGAAGGCATGAACGAATGAAGGCCGTCGTCTGGCATGGCAAGGAAGACCTCAGGGTCGACTCGGTTCCCGACCCTCGCATCGAGGAACCGACGGACGCCGTTGTGCGAGTCACTGCGACGGCGATATGCGGGTCAGACCTACACCTTTATTCGAAGCTCTACCCGGTGATGAAGAAAGGCGACATCATCGGCCACGAGGCCATGGGCATCGTGGAGGAAGTCGGCTCGTCGGTAAAGCGGCTTGCCCCGGGTGACCGAGTAGTGGTGCCGTTCAATATCGCCTGCGGTTCTTGCTGGCAGTGTGTCGACGGATTCCAGTCGCAGTGCGTCACTACCCAGAACACATCGTTGCGCAAAGGGGCCAGCCTGTTCGGATACACCCACCTCTATGGCGGTGTGCCCGGCGGACAGGCCGAGTTTCTCCGGGTGCCTCAAGCACACTACGGGCCGATCAAGGTCTCGCCCGAGGGCCCCGACGAGCGCTACCTCTTCCTTTCCGACGTGCTGCCGACGGCGTGGCAGGCCGTCGAATACGCGGACGTGGAGCCGGGCGCGACGGTCGCGGTGCTGGGACTCGGGCCGATCGGCCAGATGTGTGTTCGAATTGCCAAGCACCGGGGCGCGGCCCGGGTAATCGGCGTCGACCAGGTGCCCGAGCGTCTGGCGCTGGCCGCCAAGTGGGGCGCCGAAACCGTGGACTTCTCCCAGGTCAAGGACGTCACCGATGAGATCTGGGCGATGACCGACGGCCGCCTCGCCGATTCCGTGATCGACGCCGTCGGCATGGAGGCGGCCGGATCGCGTGTCGACTCGGCCCTCACCACGGTGAAAGTGCAGACCGACAAGCTCGTCGCGCTGCACCATGCACTGGGCGTCGTGCGTCGCGGCGGTGTGTTGTCGATCAGCGGCGTGTACTCAGGAGCGTTCCCGCGGTTTCCGCTTGGTGACCTGTTCGACAAGCAGATAACTGTTCGGATGGGCCAGGCCAACGTACGGCGTTGGATTCCAGAGTTGATGCCACTCGTGGAGGAGAGTTCCGACCCGCTCGGGCTTACGACTTTCGCGACTCACCAGCCGAGGCTCTCGGAGGCGCCCGAGTTCTACAAGCTCTTCCAAGAGAAGCGAGACGGTTGCATCAAGGTCGTTCTCAAGCCCTGAACCGTCTCGCAGCGCCGGCTGAGTTCTGGTCGACGGCCAGTCTGTAGGGTCGGCGCCATGTTTGACGCTGCCCAATCCGCGGTAGAGGGCGCCCTGGCCGCCGGCGCCAGTTACGCGGACGCTCGGGTGATGACCCGGCGAACGGAGTCCATGAACGCTCGTAACGCGGTGATCGAGGACCTGTCGCAGTCGGAGTCGACCGGCCTTGGCGTACGCGCCTTGATCGGCTCGTCGTGGGGGTTCTTCGCCTCGGCCGACCTGTCGGACCGCGCTGCTCGCTCTGCCGGTGAGCAGGCCGCCGAAATTGCCAAGGCGTCGGCTCTGGTTCCAGGTCCCGACACTGCTCTGGCAGATGACGACACACCCGCCCAGGCCCACTGGTCTTCGACGTGGCAGGAGCACCCCATCGAAGACGTGAGCCTGTCGGAGAAGGGCGACCTGCTGGTGAGCGTCACGGACGCCATGCGCTCGGTCAAGGGCGTGTCGCTGGCGACCGCGGCCTATGCGATCTGGGACACCGACAAATGGCTGGTGTCATCGGCCGGTCATCGGATCAGCCAACGAATCGTCGAGTGCGGAGCGATGATGAATTCGACTGCCGTAGGAGACTCAGAGACTCAGCGTCGCTCGTATCCCGGAATCCGCGGCCAATACGGCACGAGTGGATGGGAACTCGTTCGTCAGGTCGACCTTCCGGGCAACGCGGTTCGCATCGCGGAGGAAGCGGCCGCCCTTCTGTCGGCGCCCCAGTGCCCGGAGGCGACCACCGACCTGATCCTCGGTTCCGAACAGATGGCACTGCAGATCCATGAATCGGTTGGCCACGCCATCGAACTCGATCGCATCCTCGGTTGGGAGGCCGCCTACGCCGGCACGTCCTGGCTCGAACCCGACAAGATGGGCTCGCTGCGCTTCGGCTCCGATCTCATGAACGTGACTGCCGATGCGACGTTGCCGGGTGCGCTGGGCTCGTTCGGCTACGACGACGAGGGAACGCCGGCCAAGTGTGTCCCGATCGTCGAGCAAGGCACGTGGGTCGGCGTGCTGTCGGGTCGAGACTCGGCCGCTCAGGTAGGCATTCCCTCCGGAGGCTGCGTCCGCTCCGACGGGTGGAATCGGCTCCCGATGGTGCGCATGACCAATGTGGGGTTGCTGCCCGGGGAGTCCTCGCTCGATGACATGATCGCCGCCACCGACGACGGCGTGCTGATGGACACCAACCGCTCCTGGTCCATCGATGACAAGCGGCTCAACTTTCAGTTCGGCTGCGAGATCGGCTGGGAGATAAAGAACGGCGAACGGGGCCGCATGCTGCGCAATCCCACCTATACCGGGATCAGCCCCCAGTTCTGGGGTTCGATGGACATGGTCGGCAACAAGGACGAATGGATCTTCTTCGGCACTCCGAACTGCGGCAAGGGCCAGCCCTCGCAAGTGGGTCACACCGGCCATCCGTCGGTGCCGTGTCGGTTCCGCAATGTGCGCGTGGGGGTTCGGGGATGAGCAGACCGGCAGGCGTCGCCGAGCGCGAGATGGCGCTGTGTGAACAGGTCCTCAAGCTCGTCGGCAACCGCGCCGACGCCCTGGTGCGCGCCGGCGGCGGGCAGTCGTCGCTGACTCGCTTCGCCAACTCCTGTATCCACCAGAACGTCTCGGAGGACACCGCGGGGGTGCAGCTACAGGTCACCGTCGACGGCGGTCGTACTGCCGGGGCGTCCAGCAACCGGGTGGACGCCGACGGCCTATCGGCGCTGGTCGAAAGGGCCCTAGCCGCCGCCGCACTGCGCCCGGAAGACCCTGAGTGGCCTGGACTGGCCGAGCCTCAGCCCGGGCGCGGAGACGATCACTGGGACGACGCGACTGCCGAGGCCTCGCCCAAAGCCCGCGCCGAGGCGGTGGAGGCCTTCGTGACGGCGGGCGAGGGGCTCGAAGCCGCCGGTTACTGCTCGAGTTCGTGGGTTGAAGTGGCGCTGGCGAACTCGGCCGGCCAACGTTTGGTGGGCCGTTCGACCTCTGCGTCGATTTCGGGCATTCAGCGCGCGGTCGGGCCCGACGGCAAGGCCGACGGGTCGGCCGAATGGTCGTCGTCCCGGCTGTCCGACCTCGACGCTTCCTGGGCCGGCGAACGGGCCGCCAGCCGGGCCCGGGCCGGCACGACGGCCGAAGATATTGCTCCGGGGCAGTACGAAGTCGTGCTCGAGCCCGATTGCGTGGCCGACATGGTGCAGTTCCTGAGCTTCGGCTTCTCCGGCAAGGCGTATGCCGACGGAACGAGCTTCGTCCATCCGGGCGAAGCACAGTTCGACCCGTCCTTTTCGACGTGGGACGACGCGGCCGACGACCGCTGTGTCGGGCTCAACTTCGACACCGAGGGAACTCCGACTGCCTATCTCGACCTCGTCAAGGAGGGCATCAGCGGCGGGCTCGCCCACGACCGGCGCTCGGCGGCCAAGGCCGGGGTCAAGTCGACCGGTCACGCGACCGGCTCGACCGCCTTCGGCGCGTTCCCGAGAAATGTGATCGTCGGCGGCGGCGAGTCGTCGGCGGACGAACTCATCTCAGGAGTCGAACGGGGACTGCTCGTGTGCGGCTTCTGGTACACCCGCATCCTCGACCCTAAGACCCAAGTCGTCACCGGGCTCACTCGCAACGGTCTGTTCCGGATCGAGAACGGCGAGGTCGGCCCCGCGGTGCGCAACCTGCGCTTCACACAGTCCTACGCAGGTGCGCTCGGTCCGGACCGCGTGCTGGGAATCGGCGACGACGGCCGCCGCGTGGGTAACCGCTGGGTTCCTTCCTTGCGCCTGTCCGCCTGGAACTTCACCGGCGGCGCCCAGGGCTAAGGAGCCGAAAGGCAGGACAGCGTGGTGCGGTGGCCAAGCAGACGGATGTCGACGGATCTCCGAACACTCAGTCCGGCCGCCGCGACCGCGGCGCCGAGGTCCTTCGACTGCGGGCAGAGGACGACCACCGGGCCGCCTCCGGTGACGCGGGCCGACTCGCTCAGCACGGCGGTGAGCCACGGCCGCGGCTGCGACGGCAGCTTGCACTGATGGCCGAAGGGCAGGTTCGTTGCCACTGCTCCGATCGAGCCGTCGGCGAAGGGAAGCTTCCGAGCGTCGCCGTGCCACAGGCCGTGCCGGGAACGGAGATTGGCCGCCGCGGACTCAAGGGCTGAGGGGTCGAAGTCGCCGCCTGCGGCCTGCCATCCCGCCGCCATCGCCTCCGTCAGCACCGTTCCTGAACCGCAGCACGGGTCGACCAGCGTCCCTCCCGGCTTTCCCGCTAGATACACGAGAGCGGCGGCCGCGGTTGGGCGCAGCGCGGCCTCGCGTTCCTCGGTTCTGCCGCCGCGGTGGCGCATCTCGCCGGCGCGCTCGGCAAACCGGTGTGGCTGCTCAGCCGCGCCGAGAGCGAGTGGCGCTGGATGCTGGAGCGCGAAGATTCCCCGTGGTACCCGACCTTGCGCCTGTTCCGGCAGCCGCGCGACGGCGGGTGGGACGACGTCCTC
>JAHWKP010000037.1 GCA_019347775.1 Actinomycetota bacterium
TCTGTGGGCTCGGACTGAGCGAGGCCCAGACCTCTCCACTGGTCGGGCCCGAGGACCACGACCGGGTCGGTTGGGACAGGCCAACCATCTCCGGAGCCAACCCCATGGTTCGGGAGGAGTCGGTGCTGCGGGCCTCGTTGATGCCCGGCCTGCTGCGTTCCTTGGCCTACAACGCGTCGCATCGCAATCCGGACGTGCGGCTGTACGAGCTCGGCAAAGTGTTTGAGGTTCCAGGTGATCCCCGGTCGGATCTTCCAGACGAGAACGAGCGGGTGGCCTGCGCCATGGCGGCGTGCGAAGCGCCCGCCGCGGTCGGCGTATGGCGGACTTTGGCCGATCATCTTCGTTTGTCTCGATCGGTGTTGACAGCCGCCGAACCTGCCGGTCTCCACCCGGAGCGAACCGCCAGCATCTCCATCGAAGGACGGGACCTGGGATTCGTGGGCGAAGTGCATCCCGCCGTCCTCGACGAGTGGGGGCTTGAGGGCCCCGTCGCCTGGTTGGATCTCGACCTGGAATCGACCTTGGCCGCACCCGTGCGACCGATCGAGCAGCAGCCGGTCAGCCGCTTCCCGTCTTCTGACATCGACCTTGCTTTCGAGGTCCCCGACGAGGTTGCCGCCGGTGAGGTGGACCAAACGATTCGGAACGCGGCTGGCGAGCTACTGGTCGACCTAGCGCTCTTCGACGTCTATCGCGGGCCCGGGGTATCCGCGAACAGCCGCGGCCTCGCCTTCCGGCTCCGCCTGCAAGCGCTCGACCGCACCTTGACCGACAAAGACGTTGCCGGAGTGCGCGGTCGAGTTATCGATGGTGTCACGAAGACGCACGGCGCGACCCTGCGAGGTGCGGCCGACTGACGGCTATACAGCGCGCTGTATAGTAATGCAGCCATGCTCAAGACTGCCGTTCTCGGCGCTTCCGGTTACTCGGGGGCGGAGCTGCTCCGACTGTGCTCGCTACATCCCGATCTCGACGTGATCGTCGCCGGCGCCCGGTCGGCCGCGGGCCAGCAGGTAGCCGACTTCTATCCCAGCCTCGCTCTCAGCTATCCCGATCTGGAACTGCGGGCTATGGATCCTGGAGTCGCGTCGGGCTGTGACCTCGTGTTCTCGGCCCTGCCCCACGGCGCGTCGCAGGAGTTGGTCCCGGCGGTACTGCAGGCGGGCGCCAAGGTGGTGGACCTGGCTGCCGACTTTCGTCTAAGGGACGCTGCGCTGTATCCGGTCTGGTACGGCGCAGAACACGGAACACCCGAGTTGCTGGAACAAGCCGTCCTGGGCATCCCGGAGTTGTTTCGGGAGGAGATCGCTGGTTCGAAGCTGATCGGGGCGGCCGGTTGCTACGTGACTGCGGCTTCGCTGGCTCTGGCGCCTTTCGTGCGGTCCGGCGCGGTTGAGCCGACGGGCATCGTCGTCGATGCTGCCAGCGGGGTCTCCGGAGCCGGCCGGAAGGCGACCGACATCACCCACTTCGGCGCGGTGAACGAAGACTTCGCGGCCTACGGCCTTCTCAACCACCGCCACACTCCCGAGATTGAGCAGGCCCTCGGTGGAGGAGCCCAGGTGTTGTTCACGCCCCATCTCGCCCCGATGACCAGGGGGATCCTGGCCACTTGCTACGCCCGACCGACTACTACTGGCCCGACGACCACAGAAGAGGCACTCGACGTCCTCCGAGGCGCCTACGAGGACGAGCCGTTCGTGCAGGTGACCGAGGCACCTCCGCACACGAAGCACACGCTGGGCTCCAACTCGGCTCACGTGACCGCACGCGGCGATACCCGCACGGGATGGCTGGTGGTGCTTTGCGCCATCGACAACCTCGTCAAGGGAGCCGCGGGCCAGGCCGTCCAGTGCGCCAACCTCAGCCTCGGGCTGGATGAGACGACCGGGCTCTCGACCACCGGTTTGTACCCGTGAGTGTGACGGCGGCCGCCGGGTTCCTCGCCAGCGGATTGGCATGCGGAATCAAGGATTCGGGCGCGGCTGATCTGGCGCTGGTGGCTACGGCGGACCGTGCCCCGGTGCCGGTGGCGGCGGTGGTCACCGCCAATCGGGCCAAGGCCGCTCCAGTCTTGACGACCCTCGCTCATCTCGCCGCGACACAGGGCCGGGCTGCCGCCGTGATCCTGAATTCGGGGAATGCCAACGCAGCCACCGGAGCGGCGGGCCGCGAGGCCGCTCAGAACACCTGCGCCGCGGTAGCCACCGAGATCGGATGCCGGGCCGACGAGGTGCTGATTTGTTCCACGGGGCTCATCGGGATCCCGCTGGCTGTCGACCGCATCCTGGACGCGGTCCCGGCCCTCGCCTCGACTCTTACGGGCGACGGAGGAGCGGCGGCGGCCGCGGCGATCATGACCACCGACACTCGGTCCAAGGAGTCGCTCGTCAGCGGCACGGGATGGACCGTCGGCGGCATGGCCAAGGGCGCGGCGATGTTGTCACCGCGCCTCACCGTCCCGCACGCCACCATGCTGGCGGTCCTCACCACCGATGCCGAGGTCGATCACGTCACCCTCGCCTCAACACTTGGCGTGGCAGTGGATCGATCCTTCAACACGATCGACCTCGACGGCGCTACCTCGACCAACGACACGGTCATCCTGATGGCGTCAGGGCTAGCCGGTCCGCCGGCATCGACGGAGGAGTGGGTCGAGGCCGTCACGACGGTTTGTGCCGACCTGGCCCGGCAGATGGTCCAGGACGCCGAGGGGGCCACCAAGCGGGCCCGCATAACGGTCACCCGTGCCGCATCGTCATCCGACGCGGCCCTCGCGGCGCGGGCGGTGGCCCGGAGTCAGCTGGTGCAGTGCTCGCTGCACGGGGCCGACCCGTATTGGGGCCGCATCGTCAGTGAGCTGGGCAGCTCAGGGGCGGCTTTCGACCCGGAGCGGGTCGCGGTGTCCTACGGCGGGGCGAAGGTCTGCGACAACGGGGTGGCGGCCGACCACGACGCTGAGGCGGTGGCGCGTCACTTGGCCGGCGTCGACATTGATATCTGTGCGGACCTGGGTCTCGGATCCGGTGAGGCCACGGTGACCACCACCGACCTGAGCCCCGCGTACATCGCCGAGAACATGAGGACCAGCTGATGGAGGTGTTGACGCCAGAGGACACCGCACGGGTGCTGGCCGAGGCGCTGCCCTACATCCATCGGTTCCGCGGCAAGGTTGTCGTGGTCAAGTACGGCGGACACAGCATGGGCAAAGAAGGCCAGAACGATTTCGCGGCCGACGTGGTCCTGCTCCGCACGGTCGGGATCCTCCCGGTGGTGGTCCACGGCGGAGGACCCCAGATCAGCGAACTGATGGAGCGCCTCGGCAAGGTCCCTGAACTCCGGGACGGCTTGCGAGTCACCGACGCGGAGACCCTCGACATTGCCCGCATGGTGCTGGTCGGCAAGGTCAACCGCGACCTGGTTGGCGCCATCAACGTGCATGCCCCATGGGCCGTTGGCCTTTCAGGCGAGGACGCTGGGCTGATCACGGCCGAGGCCGCCGACCCGGATTTGGGCTTCGTGGGCAAGGTCGGCGCCATGAACGTGTCGATCCTCGAGAGACTCCTCGCTGAAGAGCTCGTGCCCGTGATCGCGACCATCGGTTCCGACGCCGCCGGCCAGGCCTACAACATCAACGCCGACACCGTGGCCGCCGCCGTGGCCGTGGCCCTCGGCGCGGTGAAACTCGTGTATCTCACCGACGTGGAGGGCATCCGTTCGGTGCCCGACGACGAGTCCACGCTGCAGCGCACGCTCTCGTCGAGCGAGCTCCAAGAGTTGATCGACGGCGGAGCCGTCGGAACCGGGATGATCCCGAAGGCCAGTGGCTGTCTCAGCGCGCTGGCCGCCGGAGTCGCCCAGGCCCACGTGCTCGACGGGCGACTACCCCATGCATTGCTACTGGAGCTGTTCACCCCCGACGGCATCGGGACGATGGTGACCCCATGAGCTCGCAGATCCTCATGCCGACCTATCCGCCGCCATCCGTCACATTCGTCCGGGGCGAGGGCTCGAGGCTCTGGGACGACGAAGGACGCTCGTATCTGGACTTTCTTTCCGGGCTCGGTGTGACGTCTCTCGGCCACGCCCATCCCGAAGTCGCGGAGGCCATCGCCGCCCAATCCCGGGAGCTGCTCCACGTGTCGAATCTCTTCGCCAACGAGATCGGCCCCGAGGTAGCGGCCACTTTGGACCGCTTGGTCGACTCGGGACCTGGGCAACTCTTCTTCTGTAATTCAGGGGCCGAAGCCAACGAGTGTGCGCTCAAGCTGGCCCGTAAGTGGGGAGGCCGGGGCCGCCACGTGGTGGTCAGCGCCTACGGCTCGTTTCACGGGCGCACCCTGGCGACGCTTCACGCGACCGGGCAGCCGGCCAAGCACGAGGCCTTTCAACCGCTGCCTGAGGGATTCCGCCACGTCGCCTTCGGTGACGCCGAGGCCCTGGAGGCGGCATTGTCGCCCGATGTCGGGGCAGTGCTGCTCGAGGTGATCCAGGGCGAGGGAGGGATCCATCCCGTTCCCGCTGGTTACCTCAGCGAGGTGCGCCGGCTGTGCGACGAACGCGGCGCTCTGCTCATCGTCGACGAAGTCCAGACCGGCCTGGGCCGGACGGGCCGGTGGTTCGCCTTTCAGCATGAGGATGTGGCCCCGGACGTGGTGACCATGGCCAAGGCGCTCGGCAACGGAGCCCCGATAGGTGCCTGCTGGGCTCGGCGGGAAGTAGCCGAGGCCTTCTCTCCGGGGGACCACGCCACCACGTTTGGTGGACAGCCACTCGCGGCAGCAGCCGCACGAGCGGTGTTGAAAGTCATGGAGCGCGAGGACGTTCCCGGTCGAGCCGCTGCGCGGGGTCGCCGATTGGCTGACGGGCTTGGCGAGTTGGATCCAATCGTCGAGGTAAGGGGTTGGGGCCTGCTCTTGGCGGCCGAGCTCGGGTCAGAGGCCGACGCCAAGTCTGTGGCGTCACAGGCACTAGAGGCGGGGCTCGTTGTCAACGCGGTGTCGGATACGGCGTTGCGGCTGGCGCCCTCGTTGCTCGTGACCGACGCCGAGGTCGACGAGGCGCTGGCCCTCCTCGCGAAGGTGCTCACGGCATGAGTCCGGCGATCCGTCACCTGATCGAGATCGACGACTTATCGCCCGACGAAGTGCTTCGGGTGCTCGACCTGTCGGCGTCGCCGGACCGGCCCGGCCTGCTGGCCGGCCGCACCGTCGGTTTGGTCTTCGAGAAGCCCTCGATGCGCACTCGCAATGCGATGGAGGTGGCAGTCGCTCAACTGGGCGGCTACCCCGTCACCATGCAGGGCCAGGAGGTGGGGCTGGGGTCACGCGAGCCGGCTACCGACGTGGCGACCGTGCTGTCGCGCTATCACGCCCTGATCGGTGCCCGGGTCAACGACGACATCACCGTACGGGCCATGGCGACGGTCTCCCGAGTGCCCGTGATCAATCTCCTGTCGGATCGGTCGCACCCCTGTCAGGCCCTTGCTGATCTGCTGACTCTGCGCAACCTGTGGGGGAGCTTCCGCGGCCGCAGCCTCACCTGGGTGGGCGACGGGAACAACGTCTGCCGGTCTCTCGCCCTCGGGGCGGCGGCGGTCGGGATCGACGTGCGCCTGGCTTCGCCGGGCGGCTACGGGTTGGACCCGGCTGACCTGGCGAGCATCCGCAGGTTCGGAACTTCCGTGGAGACCTTCGACGATCCGACGGCCGCGGTGAGGGGCACCGACGCGGTGTGTACCGACGTCTGGTCGTCCATGGGACATGAAGCCGAGGCCGGCGTGCGGCGGGGCGCCTTCAGCGGTTGGACGATCGACGCTCGTCTCATGTCACTGGCCGCGCCCGACGCCGCCTTCCTCCACTGTCTGCCGGCTCATCGCGGCGAGGAAGTCAGTTCCGCGGTGATCGACGGCCCCCAAAGCGCAGTGTGGGACCAGGCCGAGAACCGACTGCATACCGCCCGGGGGCTGCTCATGTTCCTTCTGGACAAGGACCGACGGGTGATCACCAAAGCAACCTGGGACGGGCTACCTCGGAGGCGCCCCACATGACGAAGACGGCGAGGCAGCGCCGGATCGTCGAGTTGTTGCAGACGAACCGGGTCACCAGCCAGGCGGTGTTGGTCGAACTGCTGAGCAGCAACGGAGCGTCCGCGACGCAGGCAACGGTCTCGCGGGATCTGGAGGAACTCGGTGCGGTGAAGGTCCGGGTGCCCGGCGGCGAGCCCGTCTATGCCATTCCCGAGAGCCCGCACGCGCAGGTCGCCCCGCCGGACCAACTCCGGCGGGTGCTCGGCGAGTGGGTCGCAGACGTGACCTGGTCGGCAAACCTCGTCGTGATGAGGACGCCGCCGGGATCGGCTCACGTCGTGGGTTCCGCCATCGACCGGGCGAATCTCGACGGAGTGCTCGGCTCGGTTGCCGGCGACGACACCATTCTCGTGGTGACCGCCTCGCCGACGGGCGGCAGCAAGGTCGGAAAGAAGTTGTCAGAGCTAGCAGGCCTCACACAGACAAAGGGACACAAGTAGACATGGGCAAGCGGGTGGTTTTGGCGTACAGCGGAGGGCTGGACACTTCGGTCGCGGTGCGATGGATGTCGGAGCAGTGGGGCAGCGAGGTGATCGCTCTGGCTGCCGACGTAGGCCAGGGAGAAGACCTGGAGGCGGCCAGGCAGCGGGCACTGGCGGCGGGCGCGGTCGAGGCGCACGTCGCCGACCTACGGGCCGAGTTGGCGAGCGAGTTCCTGGCGCCGGCCATCGCAGCCAACGCCCTGTACGAGAACCGCTACCCGCTCATCTCGTCTCTCACCAGGCCGGTGATCGTCCGGCGCTTGGTGCAGGCAGCCGAGGAGATGGGAGCCGACGCCATTGCCCACGGTTGCACGGGCAAGGGCAACGACCAGCTCCGTTTCGAAGTGGCGGCGCGCGCCCTCGCTCCCGACGTCGAGATCCTGTCTCCGGTTCGGGAGTGGGGTCTGACTCGCGCCGATGCCATCGAGTACGCCGTCGAGCACGACATCCCGGTGACCGTGCGGGCTGACAACCCCTATTCGATCGACCAAAACCTGTGGGGAAGGGCCGTCGAGTGCGGAGTCTTGGAGGATCCCTGGCGCCAGCCTCCCGAAGAGGTCTTCGCTCAGACCCGGGTGAGCACTACTGAAGCCTTCGAGATCACGGTGGGCTTCGAGCAGGGCGTGCCCATATCGCTGGACGGCGAGGCCATGCCTCTGGAGCAGGTCGTGTCCCAGGTGGCCGCGTCGGTAGGGCCCACCGGGTGGGGCAGGATCGACATGGTGGAGAACCGGCGGGTGGGGATCAAGACACGGGAGATCTATGAGGCTCCGGCCGCCCTGGCCCTGATCGCCGCGCACCGCGACCTAGAGGGCCTGACCCTCGAACGCGACGTCGCCCACGAAAAGGCACGGCTGGAGCCGCGGTGGGCCGAGGTCGTCTACGACGGGTACTGGTTCTCGCCCCTACGGGAGGCTCTCGATGCCTTCGTCGCCTCAACCCAGCGCTGGGTCACCGGCGAGGTGCGCCTGCTGTGCGCTCCCGGCAGGTGTGACGTGGTGGGCCGGCGCAGTCCCCACGGTCTCTACGACTACGACCTCGCCACTTACGACGCCGAGGACGCCTTTCGTCACCAGGACGCCGCCGGCTTCGTCCGCCTCTGGGGCCTCAGCACCGAAATGTGGGCCAAAAAACAGGGGCCGGCAACGTGACGCTTTGGGAAGGCAGGCTCGAGTCTGCGCCGGATCCGGCGATGCTGGCGTACACGGCCAGCATCGGGTTCGACGTGCGTCTCGCGCCTGATGACATCGCCGGCACGCGGGCTCACGTAAAGGGGCTTTTGAAGGCGGCGCTGCTCACTGCCGACGAGGCCGCGCTCATCGGCACAGCCCTCGACCGCGTTGAGCACGAGATCTCTGAAGGCACCTTCATCTTTCTGCCGACGGACGAGGACATCCACACCGCCATCGAGAGGCGGGTCACGGAACTGGCCAAGGACGCAGGAGCCAAGGTCCACACGGGACGGAGCCGCAACGACCAGGTCGCCACCGCGCTCCGACTCTTTACCCGCCGTGCGCTGACCGATGTGGCCACTAAGACCATGCAGCTGCAGCGCGTGCTGCTCTACCGGGCCGAGGCTGCGGGCGAGGCCTACCTGCCCGGATACACCCACATGCAGCGCGCCCAGCCAGTACCGCTGGCCCACCACCTCCTGGCCCACGGCTGGGCACTGGCCCGCGACGTCGACCGGCTGCTCGATGCCCGTCGCCGCACCGATGTCTCGCCGCTGGGCGCGGGGGCGCTGGCGGGATCGTCTCTTCCGCTGGACCCGGATCTCACCGCCGACGAGTTGGGCTTCGGCGGCCGGTTCGACAATTCACTCGACGCAGTGTCGGATCGTGACTTTGTCGCAGAGTCCCTCTTTGCCCTCGCGCTGCTGGGAACGCACCTCAGCCGCATCGGTGAGGAGCTCGTCTTCTGGTCCTCCTCGGAGTTCGGTTTCTGCCATCTCGGCGACGCATGGTCGACCGGCAGCTCAATGCTGCCGCAGAAGAAGAACCCCGACCTGGCCGAGCTGGCGAGAGGCAAGTCGGGACGGATCATCGGGCACCTAACCGGATTCCTCACCACCTTGAAGGGCCTTCCGCTCGCTTACAACCGTGATCTGCAAGAGGACAAGGAGCCGCTGTTCGATGCGATCGACCAGTTGACGGGCGGCCTCGAGGTCCTCGCCGGAGCATTCGAGACGATCCAGTTCGACACCGAGCGAATGAAGGAAGCCGCCGACCATCCGGGAGCCGCGGCAACCGATCTCGCCGAGTGGCTCGTCGAGAAGGGCCATGCCTTCCGGCAGGCCCATGGCATCGTGGGCGCGTTGGTGCGCGACGCAGTCGAGCGCGGAGTTCCGCTCATCGATCTGGTAGCCGCCCATCCCGAACTCGGACAGGACGCGACCGCCCTGCTGGCCCCTGGTGCCGCGGTCGCTCGACGTCAGACCGCGGGGGGCGCCGGCCAAGCAGCCGTACTCGAGCAAATGGAACGTTTCCGCACGCGGCTCGCAGCCGACGCCGATCGGATTTGACGCCCACTTCGCCGACAAAACTTCTGCCCCGGCGGTTCTACGGCGTCGAGCCGGAGGTGTTAGCGCCGAGGCTGCTCAACAAGCTGATCGTCCACGGCGAACGAGTCGCCCGCATCGTGGAGGTCGAGGCCTACGGGGGGCGAGAACCCGACCCCGCCGCTCACACCTTCCGCGGACTCACGCCGAGAACCACCGCCATGTTCGGCCCGCCGGGTCATCTCTACGTGTACTTCAGCTACGGCGTGCATTGGTGCGCCAACGTCGTGTGCGGTGATGAGGGCGAGGGTGCGGCCGTCCTGTTGCGTGCCGCCGCACCGGTCGCCGGCATCGACGAAATGCGGATGGATCGCCCTACGGCGCGTGGAGAAGCCGACCTCCTGAGGGGACCGGGCAACCTCTGCCGCGCCCTCGGAATCACCAAGGAGCACTACGGAGCCGATCTCGTGACCGCAGACATGGGAATCGAACTGAGAGACGACGGCACTTCGCCTCCCGAGAACCCCGTGATCACCAAACGAGTCGGCATAACGAAAGAAGCCGCCCGGCAGTGGCGCTTCTACGTCTCGAACGAGCCCAGCGTCTCGCGCCCACGGTAAGGCGGGGTCGGGGGTCCCCCGCCCCAAGGATTAAGGCTGCGCCCAGATGGTGACGAGTGCCCCTTGTTGTACTGAGTCGCCGGCGAGCGGCGACTGCTTCCACACCGTTCCGGATTCGACCGAACCCTCGGGCGCCGACGGATCGGCCTCGGTGCGGACTCGGGCCCGGAGCTTGGCGTCGCTGATGAGCTTGCGGGCTTCCGCGACCGTGCGCCCCAGCACGTCGGGAACCTGGGAGTACACCGCGGCCACGGAGACCGAAAGCGTCACCCGCGATCCCGGGCGCACGGCCGCGCCGGGCGAGGGGTACTGGTCGACGACGTAACCGGGTGGGTACTCGCCGTTCGGCACGATCTTTTCGATCACCCTGAAGCCGCGTTCCTTCAGGCGGTTGACCGCCGGCTCGGCCGGCATTCCGATGAGGTTGTCGACCGTGACCCGGCCGACCAGACCGCGGTTGGTCTCGACGACCACGTCAGGTGCCTGGGGGGGCGGTGGAGGCTGCGGGAAGGGCGTGATGGGTTCCTGGGCCAGGGCGGCCGACATGTACAGCTGCCAGATCTCCGCCGGCCACGATCCGCCGGTGACCCGGATCCGGGTGGCGGGCGGCACCATCGAGCGTTGGGTTTGGGGGAACCCGACCCATACGGCGGTGGTGAGCTCCGGGGTGAAGCCGACGAACCAGGCATCGCGCCAGGCCTGGCCCGTGCCCGTCTTGCCGGCCACCGGCCTTCCGATCTTGGCCTTCTCGCCCGTACCCCTCTGCACGACCTGTTGGAGGACGGCCACCTCGTCGGCGACCAGAGCGGAGGACAGGACTCGGCGGCTGCCGCGGCTGTGCTGGTAGAGGACGCGCCCCGTCGCGTCGGTGACCCGGGTGACGAAGGTGGGCGGCGTCGCCAGTCCGCGGTTGGCGAGAGTGGCGTAGGCGCTGGCCATGTCGAGCGGGGTGACGTCGTTGGTTCCGAGGACCGCCGAGGGATAGGGCTGCAGCGGGGACCGGATGCCCATCTCCTTGGCGGTGGCGACGGCGTCCTCGGGACCGATGTCGAGGATGAGCTGGGCGTAGACGGTGTTCGAGCTCCGCACGGTGGCCTCGACGAGGTCGAGGGAGCCCCCGCCCGAGCCCTCGTAGTTGTCGACGACCCACGACCCTCCGCCCGGGGTGCGCAGGGTGATCCGCGATGGGCCCCGGTAGGTGAGTCCGAGGCTGACCCCTTCTTTCATGGCGGCAGCCAGCACGAAGGGCTTGAAGGCCGAACCGGCGGGTCGCCGGCCCTGACTAGCGAGGTCGAATTTGGCGGCCGGGCCGGCGCCGAAGAAGTCCCGCCCGCCGATAAGGGCCTTGACGTGGCCGGTCTTGGGGTCGATGGTCACGACCGCGGCTTCGGGGTCGCTGTTGGGCCGGGACAGCACCCGGCTGACGGCCTCCTCCGCCTTGGCCTGCAGCCCGAGATCCAAGGTCGTGTGGATGCGCAGCCCGCCTCCGTAGAGCAGGTCGCGCCGCGCCTCGGGGGTGCTGCCGAAGGCCTCGCTCTCCAGAAGGAACCGGCGCACCTGCTCGACGAAGTGGGGGGCGGGATAGCGCCGGGCCTCGGGGGTGACCCGTAGGTTGAGCGGCGTGGCCGCGGCGGCGGCCGCCTCCTCATGGGAGACCTTCCCCACGTTGGCCATCCGCTCGAGCACCATCAGGCGACGGGCGGTGGCCGTCTCCGGGTCCTCGAAGGGATCGGTCAGCGAGGGAGTGCGGATCAGGCCGACGAGGAGGGCGGAGCGGGCGAGGTCGAGCTCGGAGGCGGGGATCCCGAAATACTCCTGGGCGGCGGCCTGCACTCCGTAGGACCCGTTACCGAAGTACACCGAGTTCAGGTAGAGCTCGAGGATGCGCTCCTTGGTATGGCGCTGCTCGAACTGGATGGCCAGCGAGGCCTCTTTGAGCTTGCGGGACAGATTTTGCTCCGAGCCCGTGTAGGTGTTCTTTATGTACTGCTGGGTGATCGTGGAGCCGCCCTCCACGATGTCGCCTCCCTCGGCGTTGGTGTAGGCCGCCCGCAGCACCGCCTTGGGATCGACGCCCTTGTGCTGCCAGAACCGCTCGTCCTCGATGGCGACGACGGTGTTGCGCAAGACCTCGGGGATTTTCTCGAGGGGCACTGTCTCGCGGTTCTCCTCGCCGTGCAGCACGGCGAGGAGCGACCCGTCGGCGGCGTAGAT
>JAHWKP010000038.1 GCA_019347775.1 Actinomycetota bacterium
CGAAGTCGAGTAACGGTCCGAGCCCGCAACCCGCCGGGGGCTCGGAAGCTGGTTCATGGTCGTATCCGAAACAGAGGCGGTCCCGCCGACGACAACCGTCGAACTCGTGCCCATCTCGGTCAACGCCTGGCGCGTGGGCAGCGGCACTGAATCGCGAGTCACCAACAAGATCGGCCTGCGAGTCGACGCCGCCGGCCCGCCTGCGGCCAGCGCGTCGGCCAGCCGCCCGTTCTCACCGGAGGCGATCACCGCCACGCTGCGCGGCGGGCCCATCTCCCGGGCGACCTGCAGGGCGGTGTCGAATCGATCGGCGCCGGCTATTCGCCGAACCGTCTGGACGCCCCGGCCCCGCAAGTCGGTTGCCACTTGGTTGCTCAGCGCCGACTGGCCCCCGACCAGAATCGCGGTGGTCACTCCCAGGCGGGCAACCTCGCTTCCCACCGACTCGGGCAAGCCCTTGGCGGCCGACAGCAACAACGGGGCATCCTCGACCGCGGCGAGCGGGGCGGCGACGAGGCCGTCGACCAGGTGAGCGGTCTCGCCGGACGCGATCACGACGGTGCCCTTGGAATCTTCGATAGGCGCTCGCCGGCCGGCAGCCACGCTCGTCGCGTACCGGTCTGAGCCCGAGACCCGCACGACAGGAGTTCCAAGCCAACGTGCCGGCAGTTGCAGCCGCGAGCGGAAGGAGGCCCCCCCGAGGGAAGCCCGCTTGCCATCGGACGCAGTGGCCACGGCCAGTCTCAGCGACCCGCCGCCGGTGCGGTCGGTCAGATCCAGCGAGACCACGTCCTTGATCTGTTCGCCGGCAGGCTTACCTTCATTGAAGGCGTTCTTGACCGCCTCCTGGCTCCGGACGAACGACCAGGCGGAGAAAGAGTTGTACGACGCCATGCTCCAACGGTCGTCGACGGGCTGGAGATAGGAGAACGGAGTGCTGGAGCCGAAGCCGTCGGTGTTGGACTCGGTAGAGCCCCCGGAGGACGAGAAGTAAGTCGTGGTGGCCAGGGCCCCTCCCTTGGTCACGACCAACCCGCTGCCGCCCGACGGCTGCGTGGCATCGACGGCCGCCACCCAGCGATGGCCGAAGCCCTCCTCGGACTCCTTGATCCATCCCGCGAACACCTGGTCGGCGACCGTGTCGCGCATGTGGCAGAGACAATCCGTGCGTTGTCCCGACTGGACCCGCTGCAGAGCAAAAGTCCTAGCTGTGATGACCTGGGCCTCGAGAGCGGCGGCCGGCCAGGACGAGGGGACCTCGGCGATACCGCGGAGGTACTCGGTGTGGAGCGACATGAGATTGACGACCTGCAGCCCGGGACCACCGACCGCTACGTCGAGCTCGCCGTAGCGGTAACGGTGTCCCCGGCCATCGAAGCTTTCGCCCGGACCGATGACGTTCAACAACGTCGGGCCGCCCGCCCATGTGACCTTCACCGAGGAGGCCGTGATCGACGGACCGAGGGGGGGTGCTTCCTCGAGCGTCACGGTCACCTGCTCTTCCTGCCGCGCGAGGTTGGCGACCTGCTCGGGCGCCAGTTCGATCGTCTGCCCACCGCCCTCGATGCGCACGGCGCCGCCCCCCGACTCGAGGGGCTCGCCCCGGATCGAGGCCCGGTCCACTCCCTGAAGCAGATTCACCCGGATCAGAACCGCGTCGTTGGCCGCCGTAACGGCCGTGCCGGAGTAGTAGTGCCGCAGGATGTCGCCGGCGGCGCGACCCTCCAGCGCCTGGCCGAAAGCCCCGTACTGGCTCATTCCGACCCCGTGGCCGAAGCCGGATCCCCAGAGCGTGAAGTCAGCCGGGACGGACTGGGCCTGGGCCGCGGGAGACGAGGCCAACACCATCGCGAGACAGAGGACAGCCGTGAGGACGCGCTTCAACACACGTAATCCTCCCATCACGGGTGTGGATAACCACAGCACCCCCGTTGCCGTTACTTCCTAGCAGGAACCTCCTACCAGGACCTGGGAGCCGGCGACGGCTCCGAGTCGGTCGGATCCGCCCGAAGGGGTTTCGAGCGCCACGGTCCAGGGGCCCGGCGGCGGGTACAGCGGGCACATGGCGCCAGCCGGGCACGGCGCCATCTCCGCCCGGCCGATCCAGGGACCACCGGGGGCGAACCACGACACCTCGAGGGGGATGGCGACTCCTTCCATGGTGAACGAATCCGACGACGGCGAGGCGGTCGTGAAGGCCATGGCGTCGTATCCCGAGAAGTCGGTTCTGCCCTTCATCCCCTGGGCTCGGCGCTCCGGGGTGTCGGCCCAGGCCGCACAGCCCCGGAACACAGGCGGCGCATCAGCGGGTCCGCTCGGAGGCTGCACCGCGAACGACACTTCGTGGAACCCCTCCATCCGCGAGGCAAAGCGCCCGCTGGGCCAGATGCGCGCCCGGGTCGCGATGAGCACGTCGTCGGACACCGCGGCCGGCCCGCCGATCACCGTGACGTTGCCGGTAGTCGGGTGCCGATTGAGAAAGCCTGCGGTCGCCGGGGGGAGTGCACCGGGCATCACCAACAGCGTCGGAGCTCCGAGTGACCCTGCCGCCAGTGCATCGACGAGCCCTGGGGCGACACCTGCTGCTACCGCGACCTGACCCACTCCAAGTGACGGCGCGAAGTGCTCGGCCACCGCTGCGGCCGTCGCGAACCGGTCGGGCCCGGCGACCCGCGACGGCTGTGGGAGCGAGGCGACCACCGCGTCGGAGACGGCCGCGGCCCCGCCTACGACCAGGGTGTGGCGGACCCCGATCGCGTCAATGGCCTCGCGGGTCGGCGCCGGCACCAGGTCACGCGTCGTGAGCAGGATCGGACGGGCCGAGGTCGCGGCTGGGCCTCCGACCGCCAAGGCGTCCGCCAGCCGACCGCCCTCACCGGAGGCCACCACCACGTGGGTGCGCGGTGACGATCGGGCGTGCAGCTCCCGCGCCACCGCCGCGGCGGTGGCGAACCGGTCGGGGCCCGCGATGCGGCGAACGGCGGTGACTCCCGCCGCCCGCAGACCCGACTCGACTCCGGAGCCGAGAGCCGCACCGCCGCCGACCAGGTAAGCGGTGGTAGTGCCTCGCCGGCGGACTTCGGCGGCCACGGCCGGCGGCAATCCGTCTGGGTTCGCCAACAGAAGGGGAGCTCCGAGCGAACGCGCTAACGGCGCCGACACGAGCCCGTCGACGAGGCGACCGGCCGCCCCCGACACGATGACGACGGCGCGCGACGAAGGGGTGGCGAGCTTTCCCACCGCCACTGCGGTGGAGAAACGATCTGCGCCCGAGGCCCGCCTCGTCGGGGGGCCGATGGCGGCCGAAGGCAGCGCCAGCCGGAAGCGCAACTCGGTGCCCCTGATCGTCGCAGTGGCGCCCGACGAGGACGTCGCCGTCGCGTGCTTCACGGCGCCGCCAGCGGTACGGCGCGAGAGGTCGATGCCGACGACGTCAGGTAATTGGAATGCGCCGGCCACCGCGGCCTGCGATCGGGTGTGGCTCCAAGCCGAGAAGGGGTTGTCCGTCGTGGCGCTCCATGGATCGGGGACCGGCCGAAGCTCGGGCATCAACGTCGGCGACGCGAAGCCGTCGATGTTGGACTCGGTGAACCCGGCTGAAGACGAGGAGTAATTAGTCGACGCCAGCCGGTCGCCGACCATCACGACCTGACCGCTCGACGGCGAAGGCGAGGTCGCCGCCACCGCGGTGATCCAGGCACTCGAACCGGCGGCCGATTCTTTCTCCCAACCGGCGTAGACCTGATCGGCAGTTGTGTCGTACACATGGCACCCGCATTCGGTTCGGGGGCCAGCCCTGAATTTGCGGAGGGCATAGGTCCTGGCCGTGATCGCCTGGGCCTGGAGCGCGGCCGCCGGCCATGACGCCGGAACTTCGGCGATACCGCGCAGGTAGAGCTCGTGCAGGCCGAGTTGGAGCACGACGTTGAGGCCGCCGTCGACCACACTGACGTCGACCGCTCCGTGCCGATAGCGGTGTCCGCGCCCGGCCAAGGTCTCGCCCGGCCCGGCCACGTTGAGCAACGTGGACCGGTTGTCCCACTCGACGATCGCCGACGCGCCGCGGGCGACCGGCTCCCCTGAGCGCACGACCACGACGTCAGCACCTTCGACCCGCAGCGACAGGCTCTGGTTCGCCGTCGTTCCGACCACCGTGGCACCGGCGGTGACCTTCAGCGCGCCACCACCAACCAGCGATTCACCCCGCACCTCCGCCGAGGGGGCCTTGTTCACGAGGTTCACCCGCAGAGGCACCAGGTCCTCGACCGTGGCTACCCGGGCCCCGGCGTAGTAAGTCGAGATGATCTCGGTGCCGGCACGCCCCGCCTCGGCCTGTCGCTTGGCGCCGTACTGGCTCATCCCGACCCCGTGGCCGAAGCCCGCGCCGCGGAAGGTGAAGTCGGCCGGCACGGCCTGAGCGGCGGCCGGCTGAGACCAGCCCGCCGCCCCGACCAGCAGCGCGAGTACCGCGACCGTGCTGCGGGTCAGCCGCCTTCGCACGGACCCGTCAACTCGAGTTTCGCCCCGGGTCCGGCCCCGAGTCGGGTCAGCCCGCCGACCGGCGTCTCTACGGCCCTGCGATAGGGCGCCCGCGGTCGGTAGAGGGGACAACTTTCCGCGTCCTCGCAGGGCGGCATCCGGGCGGCGTCGACGAAGTCGCCGTTGTCGTCGAACCATGCGATGTCGAGCGTGATTGGCACGTTGCGGTTGAAGAAGGCGCCGTCGCGTTGAGCGGGGAAGTCGAAGACCATGGCGTCATAGCCGGGGATGGCGCGCTTGTGCATGAAGCCCTCCTGCCACTGGGCCTCGGCGTTGGCGAGTACCGCGCAACCGGTAGAAGTGACCCCTTCGCCGGTCGTGATCGAGAATCCGGTCTCACCGAAGCCGGCGGGAGGGGTCCGAGGCGGTTCGGGTGCGAGTATCGGATCGGGCGGCCGGTTGGCCCCCACGGCGATGAAGGCGAGAAACCCGAGGACACCCAGCGCGACTATCCCGAGGCGAAGTCGCCAGAGCCCCGCGTCGGTGCCGAGCAGCCACAGCCGCCGTCTGGCCGGCGGCGGCAGGCCGTCGGGCGGATCGACGAGCGGGTCGGCCGCCCCCGGGACCTCTCCCGGAGAGACGCTGAGGGTGGGGTCGCGGTCAGGCCGTGGCGCGCTTGGGCTCACCGCCCCGACCATAGACAGGACCGCCGCCGTAGCTTTCTTCAGCCGAAGGGAACCGGCCTTCGCGCACATCGGCCGCGTAGCGCGAGATGGCGTCGACGGCGTCGGCTTTGAGTGACGCGTAGCGACGGACGAACTTGGGCAGAATCCGCTCTTCGATTCCGAGCACGTCGTGGAACACGAGCACCTGCCCGTCGCAGTGCGGACCGGCACCGATGCCGATCGTCGGCACGGCCACCGCTTCGGTGACCAGGCGGGCCGTCTCGCTGGGGACCCCTTCGAGAACGATCGAGAAACAACCGGCGTCGGCGAGCGCCACCGCGTCCTCCACCAGCTCCTGCGCCGCCTCGTCGGTCTTGCCCTGCACCTTGAATCCGCCCATGACGTTCACCGACTGGGGTGTCAGCCCGATGTGGCCCATGACCGGGATCTCGGCGTCGAGAATGGCCGACACCATCGGGAGGCGCTTGCGCCCGCCTTCCAGCTTGACCGCGGCGGCTCCGGCGCGCACGAGCTCAGCCGCATTTCGCACCGAATCCTCGGGCGACACGTGGTAGCTCATCCAGGGCAGGTCTCCGATGACCATCGCCTTCGGCTTGGCCCGGGCCACCGCGGCGGTGTGGTGGGCGATATCGGCGACGGTGACTTCCAGGGTCGTCTCGTAACCGAGAACGACCATGGCCAGCGAATCGCCGACCAGGATCAGGTCCACGCCGGCCTCGTCGGCCATGCGGGCTCCCGGCGCGTCGTAGGCGGTGAGCATTACGAGCGGAGTTCCGCCTTTGCGGGCCTGAACGCCGGGTGCCGTGAGGGGAACTGATCGCCCGTCGGCGGTCCCCGGTGACTTGGCAGCCATGAAGGCTCCTTTCTCCGTCCCGCGTCATCCGACTGCAGGCGGTGCTTCAAGACTACCTAGGGATCGGGGCCGCCTTCGGGCTGGGTGGTCCGGGGAGGTCTCGTGGTGGAGGTGGTCGTCTCTTGCTCGGTCGTCGTAGTAGTGCTCGACGTCGTCGTGGTCTCTCGAGTCGTCGTGGTCGTCGGCCGCCTCGTGGTGGTGGTGGTCGGTGGCCGCGTCGTAGTCGTCGATTCCGGCACTTCGGTCGTCGTAGTCGACTCCGAGGTGGTGGTGGTCTCCTCCTCGGAGAACTCCGCCCTGGCGCCCTTCACGACCTTGCCCCGGAAGTGGTCGGGCCGCGGGAAGCGCTGGGCTTCGTGGCCCTTGGTCGCTTCGGCCATGAACCGGCGGAAGATCGTGGCCGGGAACGAGCCTCCGGTCACCTTCTGACCCCGAACGTCGGTCATCGGGTGACTGGATCCTTCGGGGTAACCCATCCAGACGGCGGTGGAGAGTTTGGGGGTGTATCCGACGAACCAGGCGTCGCCGAAGTCCTGAGTCGTGCCCGTCTTGCCGGCCGCCGGCTTTCCGAAGCGGGCCCCGGTGCCGGTGCCGCGCTCGACGACCTGGGTGAGAGCGAAGTTGACGATGTCGGCGTCGTGCTGGTCGAGGACACGCGTCCGGTTGGTGTTGGCGCGCTCCAGGACGCGACCGTCAGCAGTAGTCACTTCGAGGATGGCGTGGGCATCGACGCGCTCGCCGCGGGTGGCGAAGGTCGCAAACGCACGCGCCATCTCCAGAACGGACACATCCGAGGTGCCCAGTACGAGTGAGTGCACGGGACTCAGCTCCGAGGTGACGCCGAGGTCGCGGGCCATGTCCGCCATCGCCTCGGGTCCGATGATGTCGACGAGCTGGGCGTAGACGGTGTTGACCGAGTGGCGGGTGGCGTCGATCAAGTTGATGGCGCCGAAAGCCTGATCCTCGAAGTTGGCCACCCTCCACGGCTTGCCCGCGTCCGCGCCTTTGATCGTGATCTCGGCGGGGCCCTGCAAGGCGGACTCGGGCGTGTACCCCTGACGTACCGTCTCGGCCAGCAGGAAGGGCTTGAACGTCGAGCCCGGTTGCCTGCCGTGGCCGCCGCCCTCGCGGCCGACCGCCAGGTTCACCTTGGACTCCTTCCAGTCGCGGCCTCCGACCATGGCGCGGATGGCGCCGGTGTCGTCGATCGCCACCAACGCGCCGGCGGGATCGTCGAGTCTGTCGAGCGTGCCGTACACGGCGTCGAAGGCCTCTGCTTGGGTGGACAGGTCGAGGGTCGTGCGCACCCGCAGACCTCCGCTGAAGACGGCTGCTTCACCGAAGCGCTCGGTCAGCTGTTGGCGCACGTACTCCACGAAGTAGTTGGTGCCTTGCGCGGCCCCGACGACCGATGGCTCCCGGGTCAGGTGGTCGACCACATACGTCTCGAGAGGCTCGGCTTCGGCGGCCCTTCGCTCTGGGGGTTCTATGAAACCGGCGCTCTCCATCGACTTGAGCGTGGCGTTCCGGCGGCGTAGTGCCTCCTCGGGGCTCTTGTCGAAGTCGGCCCGTTCGGGCGACCGGATCAGCCCCGCGAGGTAAGCGGCTTCCCGCAACCCGATTTCGGTGACGTCCTTGCCGAACCAGGCGCGCGATCCGGCCTGCACGCCGTACGCGCCGCGCCCGAAGTAGATCGCGTTCAGGTATCTCTCGAGAATCTCGGCCTTGTCGTACTTGCGCTCGAGCTTCACCGCGACGATGGCCTCGCGCAGCTTGCGCCAAAGCGACCGCTCCCGTCCCACGTACGCCGTCTTGGCGTACTGCTGGGTGATCGTCGAGCCTCCTTGCAGCGATCCGTTACCCCGGATGTCGGCCCACGTGGCCCGGATGATGCTGCTGGGGTCGAGACCCTGGTGCTCGAAGAACTTGCGGTCCTCCACCGCGAGGACCGCGTCGACGAGCACGTCGGGCACTTGGTCCAGCGGAACCGCCACTCGGTCCTCACCGCTGTCGAGAGAGGCAAGTCGGGCGCCGGTCGCGTCGGTGAGGATCGTGGTCTGGGCCTGGGCACCAGCGGCCGGAAGGGGGACTCGGCCGATCACGAACAACAGCCCGGCCAATCCGAACGCCACGAGCACCCCGAGCATCAAAAGCAACCGGCGCCAGCGCCAGATCCAACTGCGGCGGCCATTCCTGGAGGCCGACGGTCGCCGGTTACGGCCCTGTTGCGGGCGGCGGTTCTGGCCGCGGTTCGCCGGGGCACGTCGGTTCGCCGGCCTCCGCCGCGGCGCGTTCGCCGCCCGACCGCGCCGTCGAGGCGGCGGTCGTCTGGGCCTCGTCACCCGCTCATTGTCGGTCGGCGCAGAGCGTGAAACTGGTCAGCACACGCCAGGCCCACCAGAATCAGAGCCGCGACTGCGACGGCTCGGCCGGCACCGGCGTCGTAATCGCCGAGCCGCGTTTCTCCGGCCCACGACCACGTCCCCGGCGCCACTAGAAGCCACGCCGCCACGACAAGAGCCGGAATGCGGTGGCGCTCGGCTCGCCGCGGACCGGCACGCGGGAGGGCGGCGAGGTCGACCGTCGTCGCCAGACGAGATCCCTCCTGGGCAGTTCTTGGGCGGGTGCGCCGGGCGAACAGGTCACTGGCGATCACGACGCTCAGCGCGATGGCAGTCCCGGCGACTATCACGCGAGGCGCGAGGGGGCCCGGCAACGTCAGGGTTTCGACCATCGCGATCAGGCCAGGCAACGTCGCCACGACGGCCCAGTCCCGATCGAGGGCGATCGCCACGATGACACCGGCGGCGATGAGCGAGGCGGCGGGTTGCGCGCCGGGCAGCGCAGCGACGGCTATCGCGAACAGGCCGAACGCCGCGGCCGGCCGCACGGCGGCGATCCCAATCGCGGCCGCGCCCACCAGCAACGGGACCCATAAGTCGCCTACCGACGACGCGCTCACGACGCCGGCCAGAAGACCGACCACGAGGAGTGGCTTCAAAGCCGGCACCCCTACGGAGCCCCCGGCACCGGCCAGTGCGAGCAGAGCGCCGCCCGCGACCATGGGTGTGCCGAAGGCCGGTCCGGTGGCGGTGAGCACATGTCCGGTTTGGTCGGCGGCAACGACGGCCGCCCCGAGAAGGGCGGTGCCCACTCCGGCAAGAGCGACCGCCCGAAGGCGGGCGGCGCGATGACGGCCGCCGGCCGTCACGCCCAGCCCAGCCACGAGCACGAGTACAGCGACCAGTGGCCGGGCGTCCTCACCTGATGCGGCGACCGCGACCGCGATCGGGAGAAGCAACATTCCTGCCAGCGCAGCGGCAAGCGTGTCGGCGCGCGAGGGGGCCGACGACCCTCCGAGGAGAGCGGTACCAGCGGCGGCAGCGGCGCCGGCCGGGGACAGTGAGATGGTCAGCCCGAAGCCTTCCACTACGCCGCCACCGGCGGCGGCCAACATGATCCAGAAGGCGACCACTGCGCCACCGAGCGCCACCCAAGGCCAGGGCACCGGCCTGCTCATACGAGGAAGCGGCCAGCAGCCGCCGCGCATACCGCCAGCGCCGCCAGCCCCGCGCCCGACCACCGAGCGACGCGGCGGGGCACGTAACGGGCCGCCGCCCACGCGACGGCAAGTCCTCCGAGCGCCCCGGCGATCCGAACCGCGGCGTCGGTCGGGCTGGCTACGTCGGGTCCTGCAACTACGGCACCGGCGGCGAACCCGAAGGCCAGTATCGGCACACCCCGCGGCCCGACGAACGCCAGGGCGAGTGCACCGAGCCAGGCGGACGCCGCCGATAGCGGATCGCCGACCAGTCCGCCCGGGCCCAGCACCGCCTGAGCACCCGCGGCGGCGGCGAGGCTGCTGGTGCCGTAACGAACGGTCAACGAGATCGCGACGAGCGCCCCCACGCCCGCGACCGCAATGTCAGCCGCGACCAGACCCAATAGGGCGGCGAGCAGGAACGAATCGCCGGAAGAGGTGAGGCCGACTACAGCGGCGGCCGACACCAGCGCCACGTGGAGACGGCGTCCGGCGACGGCCTCCCATCGCCCGGATGAAGGTGCGGCGACCGATGTCAACGCGAGGCGGCGTTACCGACCGAGAAAGCCCGCTCGAGGTGATTCCAGGCGCAGCCCGGGCATACCTCGACGACGTAACAGGCGATCTCACCGGCCTTGCGGGCGAGTCGGGCCACGTCGGCCTTCGAACGAACGGCAGCTCCGCCTTTCGGCAGCCCCCGCCCGAACGCGTAGGAGACAAGCACCAACTCTTCGTCACCGCAGATCGGGCAGGTCCTCTGGGTGGACCGGCCCTCGGCTCGGGCTGCCCGCATGAGCTCTGGGTGCGCGTCGCAGACGTCATGGCGCCCCAGGCGCCCGCCCTCGTATTGACGGAGCACCCTTTGGCGCGACAGCCGGTAATCGACCTCGCCGCGCGGCCGCGGAAGGGGCCCGCTCATCGGCTGCGGCCGAGAACTCATCCCCGCCAGGGTAGTGGCGCGACATAGAAGGCCACCCGGACCTGTCTGCAATTCCAGATATATCGCTTCGATACATCGGCTATAGTCATCGGCGTGTTGGAACTGGCGATCCTCGGGCTGCTCGAGGAAGGCGATATCCACGGCTACGAGCTGCGTAAGCGCCTCACCTCGATGCTGGGTGCCTTCTCGTCGGTTTCGTTCGGTTCGCTCTATCCGGCGCTCGCACGCCTGGAGAGTTCCGGCGCCGTGTCCGTGGTGCACGACGACGACGCGGAAGGTGCATCAGCCGCCCCGGCGACGGGGTCGCTGCGTGGCGAACTCGCGGCCTTCCGTGCCCGGTCCCGCCGCACCACCGGAACCCGAGGCCAACGCGGTCGGAAGGTTTACCGGATCACGGCCGAGGGTCGGGTTCGCTTCGCCGAGGCCCTCGCCGCCCAGTCACCGGACGACGACCGCGCCTTCGGATTGGCTCTCGCCTTCGCCCGCCATCTGCCGCCCGAGACCCGGCTGACGCTGTTCGAGCGGCGCCGGGCCCGCCTGGTCGAGCGCTTGGCCGCAGCCCGTACCGCAATGCGGGCCGACCGCGACCAGCTCGATTCCTACGCCCGCTCGCTCGTCGAGCACGGCACGAAGACCACCGAAGCAGACATTTCCTGGCTCGAAGGCCTGATCGCCGCCGAGCGCAACACCCCGGCAACCAACCCGACCAAGTGAGGTTCAGATCCCAATGACCACCGCCAGCCCGACCCCGATCAAGCTCGCCATCGCCGGCGTAGGCAACTGTGCCTCCAGCCTGGTGCAGGGCATCAAGTACTACGCCGACGCGCCCGCCGACGAGCAGGTGCCCGGCCTGATGCATGTCGAGCTCGGGGGTTACCACGTCGGCAACATCGAACTCGTGGCTGCTTTCGACGTCGATGCCGACAAGGTCGGCCAGGATCTGGGCAAGGCGATCTTCGCCGGGCCCAACAACACCATCCGCTTTGCCGAAGTCGGCGAGCTCGGCGTCGAGGTGCTCAGGGGTCCGACCTTCGACGGCCTTGGCCACTACTACCGCGACACCGTCTCGGAGTCACCGGTCGAGCCGGTCGACGTCGCCCAGGCCCTGCGCGACTCCGGCGCCGAAGTCCTCGTGTCGTACCTGCCGGTCGGCTCCGAAGAGGCCCAGCGCCACTACGCGCAGGCGTGCCTCGATGCCGGCGTGGCCTTCGTCAACGCCATTCCGGTCTTCATCGCCTCGGACCCCGAATGGGCCGAGAAGTTCACCAAGGCCGGCGTTCCGATCGTCGGCGACGACATCAAGTCCCAGGTCGGCGCCACGATCATGCACCGCGTGCTGGCCCGCCTCATGGAAGAC
>JAHWKP010000039.1 GCA_019347775.1 Actinomycetota bacterium
GACTCGACATCTCGTCACAGCACCCTGACGGTGTTGGCGTCGCACAGTTCCTCGCCGACCAGGTGGAGCATGAGCAGCCGAGGTGCTGCTAGCACACGCGGGTCGGCCGACTCATTGTTGATTGGCGACGTCGCGCAGGTTGCTGGCGTGCCTGCGATAGGCGCTTCACGGCGTAACGACGGGCGAACTTAGGGCGTCGCGTAACACCGATAGGCGTTCGGGGACCACCTGGTACCAGGCCCACCGGCCGCGCTTTTCCCGCGTCAGCAGGCCGGCGTCGGTGAGCACCGAGAGATGGTGCGAGACCGTGGGCTGCGACTTGCCGACGGGCTCGACCAGGTCACACGCGCACATCTCGTCGGACTCCGCGCCCGCGATCATCGACAGAAGCCGCAGGCGGGCGGGGTCGGCCAGGACCTTGAAGGCGGACGCGAGGTCCTCGGCGTCGGCTTCGGAAAGCCCGCCGGCGAGCAGGGGCTCGCAGCACTGCTCTATCTCTTTCACGGCGCTCCTTCGATTGTCTCTGCAAGGGGAACATATTGACGACCATCTATGTTTTCGAGTACGGTCATATTTACAACGGTCAATATGACCGTACCGTCAAAAAGGAGCTAGGCGTGTCACGCATCCAACTTGCCCTCAGCGTCAGTGACGTCGACGAAGCGGTGGACTTCTATTCAAAGCTTTTCGCCACCGATCCGACCAAGCGGCTTCCGGGCTACGCGAATTTCGCCATCAGCGAGCCTCCGTTGAAGCTGGTGCTGATCCACGACCCCGGACGGGCCGGACAGATGAACCATCTCGGCGTCGAGGTCTTTTCCGCCGACGAGGTGTCAGCCGCCGGCCAGCGGCTCTCGGCGGAGGGGCTGTCGACCACCGAGGAGAGCGGCGCGTGTTGTTACGCCGAGCAGCAGAAGGTCTGGGTCAACGATCCCGACGGAGCGCCCTGGGAGATCTACACGGTGTTCGGCGACGCGGACACGCTCACGCCGGCCGACGACGGGTGCTGCAGTGACGACCGGGCGGGAGCGGCCTGCTGCGCGTGACGGCGCCATTACGGTTGCCCCATGGCCAACGTGACATACGAAGTAACCGGCATGACCTGTGACCACTGCGTCAACGCGGTGAAGGGCGAGCTGTCCCAGCTCGAGGGAGTCGAGGCGGTCGAGGTTGAACTCGACTCCGGCAGGGTCTCGGTCACCAGCGCCGAGCCGCTGGACACCGACACGATCCGTTCGGCCGTCGAACGGGCGGGATACGAGCTGCGTGTCTGAAGCCACCGAATCGGCGAAGGAGGAGGGGTCGCGCGAGGGACTGGTTCTCACGGAGCGGATCCTGGGCCACGTCATCGGGCTCCTCGTGCTGGTGCAGGCCGCTCTGGCAGGGCACTCCGAGTGGATCGCAGGCACCATCGATATTGAGATCCACGGAGTGGTCGGTAACGCGACTTTCACCCTCATTCTCGTGGCGGTTGTCTTGGCCGTGGTTACTCAGGTTGGCGCCCTACGGCTCGGGGTGCTCGGCGCACTCGCGCTGCTGGCCGTGGCCCAGATCGGCCTCGGATACATGGGTCGCTCCTCAAGCGCGGCTGCCGCATGGCACGTGCCACTTGGGGTAGCGATTTTCGGGATCGCCGTCTACAACATCGTGTTGGCACGCGAAGCGAGAATGGCCGCCCGCGCCGATTCCTGATTAGCCGAGCATCAGGGTCACGGCGAAGTAGTGGCAGGCCGCGCCCATCACGACTAGCGCGTGGAAGACCTCGTGGAATCCGAACGTGGCGGGCCACGGGTCCGGCGACCGGCGGGCATAGACCACACCACCGATCGAATAAGCAATTCCCCCCGCCGCGAGCAGAATGAATTCCCCCGCGTCCAGAGCTCGGAGATACGCCGGCAGGTTCCCGGCGATGGACCACCCGACTAGGACATAGACCGCGGTCGTGAGCGGTCGGGGCGCGTCGAGCCACAGCATCCGGATGGCGATGCCCACGGCGGCCAGAACCCAGACGATGACGAGCATCACCGTCCGGGCTGTGCCGCTGAGGGCGACGGTCGTGACGGCGGTGTACGACCCCGCGATCGCCAGCAGAATCGTCGCGTGGTCGACCCGCTTGAGGACGCGGCGGGCCCTAGGCGGGATCCGGGCGTGGTGGTAGATCCCGCTGACAGCGAGCATGGCGGTGACGCAGACGCCGTAAATCAGCACCGCCAGCAGATCGCGGCGGTGCTCGGTGCGGACCGCCAGCAAGACAAACGCCATGGCGGCGATCGGCGCGGTCGCTCGGTGGAAAGTGCCCCGCAGTCGCGGCCGCAGTAGCTCGGGAAGGTCCATCCCCACGCTGCTCAGTCTGGTCGCGCCTCAGCCGCCTTCGGTCGCGTTCAGGAGGCCGAGGGCGCGGTGCCAGGTCGTCTCGTCCGCGGCGGAGAGCAGGCCGAAGGTCTCCTGGCCGGGGCGGTACTCCGAGCCGTCGAGCCGCCGCACGAAGGCACCCGATTCCTGCACCAGCAGCGACCCGGGGGCGTGATCCCACGGCAGCGTGCGCCAGAAGAGCAGGAAGTCGCGGCCGGCTTCGACTAGCGCCGGATAGTCGAAGCCGGCGCAGCTGCCCTCGACCACCGAGCCGAACCGCCCACTGTTGGACGCGATGATGCGGGCCCGGTCCTCGTCGAAGAAGCGCGTGAAGACGGCACCCCGCAAATCCGCTTCGCTCTCAGCGTCGGCCGGGTCGCGCTGGATGGACCGTCCGTTGCACTCGGCGCCGGCGCCCCTTTCCGCGACGTACATACGATCGACGAGCGGACGCCATATCCAAGCGATGCGGGTTTCGCCGTGAACGACGAGCGCAACCATCACCGACCAGTCGGTGCCGCCATTGACGAAATTCGTCGTCCCGTCCACCGGGTCGACCAGCCATGCTCGGTCGTCGCTCAGGGAGCGGGTGAGGCCGGGGTCTATGGCGCAGGCCTCTTCGCCGATGACTGCCACTCCGGGGGTCAGATCGCGAAGTCGCGCCGTGATCTGCTTCTCGGCTTCCTCGTCGGCCACGGTCACCAGCTCCCCGGGCGACTTGGAGCGCACGTCGGCGTCGCGTAATTCGTTCCAGCGGGGCTCGATTTCCGTCGCGCTGGCTTCCTTCATGATCTGAGCGACCCGAGGGATCAGGTCGCCGATACCTACATCAGGCAGGGACGACCTTTGGCGACCACCTGGCAAATGACCGTGCCGGCCGCCGTGCAGACGTCTTGGATCTCGGGCTCGCATGTCATAGCGCTGGTCGCCTGAGCGCCACCCCCGAAGGGCATGAGCAACAGGGCGGCACCGAGCGCTGCGGTGACCAAACGGCGGCGGATGCGGGACGGCGTCTTGGTAGGCATGGCGGGACGCTACTCGACCCCGCCCTCAGGCGGGTGCGCTACAAAGGGACCATGTTTGTCCGGCAGGTACTCAAAGTGACGACGCTCGTGATGCTGGCGGTGCTCGGCACCGCTGTCGCCGCCTGCGGCTCCGACACCGGCAGTGAGACGCAGCCGGCCCCGGACGTCACCACCTTCACGGAAGGCGACTTCGAGGAACTGCCGCTCTATCCCGACAGCGAACCGATTGGGAGTCGGACTGAGACCGACGGCGTAGTCGCACGGAGTTACAAAGTGCGCGATGTGACCGTCGACATGGTCATCGCGTTCTATGACGAGCGTCTTCAGGCGGCGGGCTGGCAGCGAGCCGAGCCCGCCCTACGGGAAAACACCGAGCACCGTGCTGACTTCGTCAACGACTCGTACCGCCTGGAGCTCAGCGCCCAGCCCATTCGGGCGCCCGAGGACCCGCCGACGCAGCTCCAGGTCGTGCAGTACAGCCTCGTCCTGCATCCCCTGTAAGCGCCAGCGGACCCGGCCGTGCCTCTCCGCCGGTCCCCGGCCGACCGCGGCTCAAATGTTGGGAAGGTGCACCACGCCCAGGAGCCGGCCCTCGGGGGTGGATACGACGACCTCATGCACGTGAGCGGCGCGCATGCGCTCATGGAGCGGCTCGAGGGGTTCGTGGGCCCGAACGGTTGTGGGGCCGGGTGACATGAGTTCCTCGGCGGTCGCGTCGGGGTGGGCCTCGGCCTCGTCGGCCATGAGCCGGCCGAACACGATCCGCTCTTCGTTGACCACGATCAAGCTTCTGCCGCCCGACGCCGCGACGTCACCCGCACTCTGGCCCAGCAGCACTGTCGGCGGTCCGGTCTCCATCACATCTCCGGCGCGCAGGTCCGAATCTGGCGACCGGACGGTCGGGAGTCCGGACGCGATCCAGTCAGCTTTGCCGGCGACGTAGTCGTAGACCTCTTTGAAACCAAGCTGCTCGAGCCGCCACGCGGCCCGGGGGCTCATGTCTCAGAGGAAGTCCCAGCAGTAGACGATGATCGGCCGGCCCCGGTCCAACCCGGCTGTGCTGTCGGCGTCGATCTCCCGCAGCGGCAGGTGGACGGCGTCGGGCAGATGCTCGTCCTCGTACTCCTCGTGTGGGAGGACCTCGGCCAACTGGGCGTCGCGCTGCTCGAGCAGTTCTTGGACGAGGTTGCGGTCAGCCGACTTGGGCATACAGAGTTCCTACCCCAGAATCACTGTTGCGGAGACTGCGGTTGGTCGGGTCCGCCGAACCAAAGACGTCGTTGCGGGAAGGGAATGGTGATGCCCGCCTCGGCGAGTGCTCGGGTTGCCGCCATGCCTACTTCTGAGCGGACCTGCCACCGGGTGACCATCTCCGGGGTGTGCCAGAACAGCAGCGCGAAGTTGATGCTGGACTCATCGAACTCCTCGAACCAGACCTCGGGGGCGGGATTGGTCAGAACGTAGGGGACACTGCGGATCGCCTTCAGCAGGACCTCTTGCGCCGCCTCGAGGTCGGTGCCGTAGGCGACTCCCACGCACAGAGACGTCCGCCACGGTCCCCGGGCGGTCACGTTAGTTATGGGATTGTCCAGTACCTGTGACGACGGCACGAGCACGCGCTCGCCGTCGAAGGTGCGGATGATCACAACCCGGAAGTCGACGTCCTCGACGATGCCCTCGATGTCCTTGCCCAGCATCACCTGATCGCCGACCCGGAACGGACGGCGCATCTGGATGAGGATGCTGGAAAAGAAGTTCTCGAGGATGCTCTGCGCGGCGAAAGCGAGCGCCAGACCGCCGAGCCCGAGCGCGCCGAGCAGCGGCCCTAGGCGCACGTTCAGGGAGGCCAGGGCGTAGATGAGACCGGCGAGGATGACGGCGAATCCGACGAAGCGCCCGATGAGTCGCGCCGCGGGGCCGGCGGGCTCGTTGCCGCGGACCACGCGCGTGACGATGATCTTGATGACGCGGCTGATCAGGATGGCTACGACGAAGATGATCCCGGCGCGTATCCAGTCCGCCGCCGTCAGCCCCCCGAGGGCCTCGGTGACCTCCTCCTGGGCGAGAAACATTCCTTCCGGTCTACAGGATCACGAGTGGCTCAGTGTTGGAACGGCCGGTCAGACCGACCGGATCACGCCCCACCAGCCTCGGCCTCGACGCTGGGTGTCTGGCCCCCCGAAAGGCGTGGCGGCGGCGACAACCGCAGCGGTGGCGACTGCGACCAGGGTCGCGGCGATGGGATGACCGCCGAAGAGGGGGGCCACGGCGACGGTGGCCATCAGCGGCAGGTTCACCCACCGGACATCGCGGGTGGCGGCCCACAGCGCGATGGCGGCGAAGGTGGCCACTATCGGGCCGACGGTGCGGTGCAGATCCTCGGCTGGCGTGTCCACGTAGCCGAATACGGCGGGTGCGACCATCAACCACAAGCCGCCAACCAGGCCCACTATCTGTCCCGGCTTCATCACGAGTCGGCTCCGCTCCAGAACACGTGCCACACCGAGCGCCCGTCGTCCTTGGCGCGGCGTAGCACCTGCAGGCTCGCCAGCACCTCATCCATGGCAGGTCCGATCATCCACACCGAGATCACCGCTGAAGCCAGACAAAGCGTGCAGAACGAGTCGAACATCACGGGCTGGAGGATTACGAGGATGATGCTGGCTGCACCCAGTGGACCGACCGCCAACCCGAACAGCACGACCAGCCACGGCATCCGGCGCCAACGCTGCGTGCCGCCGACCGCCCCGGTCACCGCGTCAGCGAGGTATCCGGCGGCGCCGAGGGCAGCGTCGGGTATCACCAAGATCGTCGAGACCCGCGACGTCAGCACGCGCCTGCTGCCGTCGCCGAAGAACGGCTCCCACACAGTGTCCACGACATCGAGCTGGTACAGCGTGAGATAGACGGCGATGGCGAAACCGGCGATTGCCAGCCCGACGATCGGTAGCCGTTGCGGCCAACTCGACGGGTTGTAGTCCCAGCCGATGGGCTTGGGCGCGGCTGTCTGCGAGGGGGTCACGGCCCTGTCCAGGCAGTCAGCGGGAGGGGCGGCACCCGATCTCGATACCCGGGGGCGGCAGTAGCCATGGCTAGGCGGTTCCCCTTTTGCGGTTAGGTATGCTTAACAACCCGCCGTCCCGAAGTGCCCTACCTGCTTATCCCTGCCATGACGCTCCTCGCCACCACTCAGCCCGACACCTCCACGCGGCTGTTCGCGGACGATCTGGCCCGGCACGGCGACCGCCCCGCCCTCATAACCGCCGATGGCTTCGTCAGCTATGCCGAACTCGACCGGAAGGTCGCAGCGCTGGCCGCCCGACTCGGGGAGCGCCGGCTCGTAGCAGTCGAGGCAGCGAACACGATCAATGCCGTCGCGGCCTATCTGGCTGCCCTGCGCGGTGGCCACGCCTTGCTCCTGCTGCCTCAGGCCGAAGCGACCGCGCAACGGCTTGTCGAGGCCTACGACGCCGATGTCGTGCTGTCAGCGCACTCGGAGTGGGAGCCATCTGAACGCAGGCCGGGCTCTGCGCACCTCCTGCACCCCGAGCTGGCCCTGCTCCTGCCGACCTCGGGCTCGACCGGGTCTTCGAAGCTGGTGAGGCTGTCGCGCGACAACCTCCAGTCCAACGCCGCCGCCATCGCCGAGTACCTGTGCATCACGACCGACCACCGGGCGGCCACGACGCTGCCGATGCAGTACTGCTACGGCCTGTCGGTGATCAACAGCCACCTGGCAGTCGGGGCGGGACTCGTGCTCACCGAGCTCTCCGTCGTGGACGCCTGCTTCTGGGACGTCTTCCGCAACGCGGGTGCCACCAGCTTTGCGGGTGTGCCCTACACGTTCGAGTTGCTCGATCGGATCGGCTTCGAGTCGATGTCGCTGCCGGCCCTTCGATACGTGACCCAGGCAGGGGGGCGTCTCCAGCCCGACGAGGTCCGCCGGTACGCCGAGCTGGGCCGTGCGCGGGGGTGGCAGCTCTACGTCATGTACGGCCAGACCGAGGCAACCGCTCGGATGGCCTATCTGCCTCCGGAACTGGCCGACGTTTACCCGGAGGCCATCGGCGTCCCGGTGCCGGGAGGCTCGTTCAGGATCGAGCCCATCGACGAAGCCGGCGATGGCACCGGCGAGCTCGTGTACCGCGGCCCCAACGTCATGCTGGGCTATGCCCGCACCGCGGTCGATCTGAGCCTCGGGCAGACCATCGACGAACTCCGAACGGGCGACATCGCCCGCCGCAACAGCCATGGTTTGTACGAGATCGTCGGTCGACGCAGCCGGTTCATCAAGCCGTACGGGATTCGAGTCGACCTCGAGCAGCTCGAGTTGGCGATCGCCGCACGAGGAACCACGAGCCTGTGCACCGGTGACGACGAGACTCTCGACATCGCCGTCGAGCGAGGCGTGGATATGTCCGCGGTCATGGCTGAGGTCAGACGGGTCGCCGCTGTGCCCGCCTCGCGAGTGCGGATCGTGGAGTTCGAGCATCTGCCGAGGCTGCCGAGCGGGAAGTCCGATTACATAAAGGTGCGTCAGCGCGCCGCGGCACAAGCCCCGCCTGCGTCATTGCCGACGTCATCGCAGTCAGGGCTGCCGGCGCTCTTCGCCGAGGTCCTGGGCCGCGAGGTGGCCGACGACGAGTCCTTCGTCAGCGCCGGCGGTGATTCGCTGTCATATGTCGAGTTGTCGATCGCGCTCGAAGAGCGTCTCGGCTCGCTCCCGCGCGACTGGCATGTTCGCCCGATCCGCGAACTCATCCCCAAGCGCGGCGGAAGGCGCCTGTTTCGAGCGGTGGAGACGAGTGTCGCCCTGCGGGCACTTGCCATCGTGCTAATCGTTGGAACCCACGTCGGGCTGTGGCATCTGCCGGGTGGGGCCCATGTGCTGCTCGGCGTGGCGGGTTACAACTTCGCCCGGTTCCAGCTTCTCGGCGGCGCGATCGGACGGACCATCGCCCGCATCGCGGTGCCCAGCGTCTGCTGGATCGGTGCGGTCGCGGCGATGAGCGAGAAGTACGGATGGCCCAACGCCCTGTTGATCAACGGCCTGGTCGGACGGCCCGGTGATGAGTGGGGTTATTGGTTCATCGAGGCGCTGATCTACATCCTCATACCGTTGGCCGCGCTGCTTGCCGTGCCATCGGTCCGGCGGTTCGAGCGGCGATGGCCGTTCGGGGTCGCGTTCGGCGTCGCGCTGGCCGCGCTGGCGGTGCGCTTCGACGTCATCGACCTGCCTTCCATGCAGTACGGCACGTCGCGGCCGCACGAGGTGTTCTGGCTCTTCGCCCTCGGCTGGGCCGCCGCCGTTGCAGCTACGGGGCCACGCCGCATGCTGGTATCGGCGCTGGTCGTGGTGTCCGTACCGGGGTTCTTCGGCGACCTTCACCGCGAGGCGCTCATCGTGGCCGGGCTACTGCTGGTGCTGTGGGCACCGACGCTGAGGCTGCCCGCCGCTCTCACTCGGGTCGCGGGGACGCTGGCGGCCGCCTCACTCTACATCTATCTCACCCACTGGCAGGTCTTCCCGTTGGTGGAGCGCCACGTCGGCCGACCGGCGGCGGTGCTCGCTGCCCTGGGGGCGGGCGTTGCCGCCTTCGTTGTAGCTGGAGCGATCACGACCCGCCTCTCGGCTCTGGCCCGCGGGCATGATTCGCCTCGCGGGCGGGAAGGATCATTTGGTCATGCGAGGAGAAATCGTGAAGCGGATCGCTCTTTCCATCTGCGCCGGCCTGTTCCTCGCATTGGCGTCGTGCGGTGATGACGAGCCCGCCGTCGTAGATGCGCCGGCCGCTCAGAGCGAAGAGGACGATGAGTTCGAGGTTCTAGACGCTAACGATGATGAGTTCCTCGACGTCGATGAGATTCCCGAGAACGAGGGCCGAGAGGTATTTCTGGCGTGGGACACTGACCGCAACGCCGTACTGGACCGTGATGAGATTCACGGGACGGCGTTCAAGCTCTGGGACATAAACCGCGACGGGCGTATCTCGGAAGCAGAGTGGACCCAAAACGCCGACGTCTGGTATTCGCGGCCCGTCGTCGAGGCCTTCGCTGACTGGGACAACGACGGCGACTCCGAGTTGGACGCCGACGAGTTCTCCGAGCGTTTCGACCTGTCCGCCGTCGGCGACAGGTGGGCGGGTGAGACGCTCGAAGAGGCAGCTTTTAAAGACGCCTACTTCGAGCTCTACGACGCCAACAACGACGGGCGCGTCTCCAGGCTGGAGTGGCAGACAGGGAAAGCCATCTGGGGAACTGCACCCGAGTGACCGAATCGTTCTGATCGGGCGGTTCCGCTGCAGTCCCTGCCCGTCAGTCTCACCATCGGGCTCTTCGTCGCCGCCGCGGCGAGCATCTTCCCGGCCGGACGGAGCCTCGCGCGATCGGTCGACCAACTAGCCACAGTCACCGGCGCCCGTCGAGGATTTCTGGGCGCGCTCGTGCTCGGAGGAATCACCTCACTACCCGAGGTATCCACTACGGCTACCGCGGCGGCCATCCCCAATCCTTCATTGGCGGCAAGCAACGTGTTCGGAAGCGTCTCTACCAACCTGTTGATCCTGGCTGTCGCCGACTTCGCCTCGCCGACGCCACTGGTGTTGAGGGTGCCGATGGCTGCTGTCATCCGACAAGGTCTCGTGGCGCTGGGTGTGCTGTTCATCGCGGGCGCCGGGATCATTCTTGGCGACCCCTTCGGCGGCTCCATCGGCATCGGCCCGCTCGCCATCGCCGCCATCGTCATCGTGTCCTTTGTCCTCATGGGTCGGATCGGCGCCGCTCCTCCGGCGGCCGACGAACCCGATGTTGCCGAGGACCTGGAGGAGCCCTCGCTGCTGCGCATTGTTCTCAAGCTCGCGGGGGTAGGCCTGGTCGTTGTCGTCGCCGGGGCAGTCGCGGCCCAGAGCGCCGACGCCTTCGCCGAAGACCTCGGACTCGCCTCGGGCTTTGTGGGCTTCGTGCTGCTGGCGGTTGTCACCTCGCTGCCGGAGGTGAGCGCGACCATCGGCGCGGTGAGAGTCGGCCTCGGCGGCCTGGCGGCTGCCAACATCTTCGGCTCCAACATGTTCAACGTGGCTCTGCTGGCAGTGGCCGACCTCAGCTACACGCAGGGCCCTTTGCTCGATGCCCTCGGATCCGACGTGCTGCTGAGCCTCGCTCTGGCCACGGCTCTCATCGCCGCGTACCTCGCCGCTCTCCGCTGGCCGGGGCGCACCATCGGACGCATCGGTATCGGCTCTGCAGTGGTGATCGCCGGTTACGTAGTCGGCGCCGGGGCGTTGGCCCGGCTCGGGTAGCCACTCCGCTCGCCGAGCACCGACGCCGCGGTTAGTTCGGGGAAGAAAGACGCCACACTGGTGGTTGAACCGTGGAACCCCTCTGAGCTGCACTTCTTCTGAAAGGAACCCGTCTTGGCCCAGTTCGTCCAGCCCCAGCCTTACGGCGCCCGCCGATCGGTCGTCCGCCTAGCCATGGCGCTCGCGCTGGCCGCGGCGATGCTCGTCGGCGTCGGCCGCCTCCAGGACATGCTCCCTTCGTTCTCCAATCCGTTCGCGTCCGAGACGGTCGACCGCAGCGCGCCGGCCGTGCTCCATGCGCTCCGCGACGTGAGCGAGTACCGCGCCGCCAGCGCTGAGTATTCGGTGATCGTCGACATGGAGAAGGACACCCGCTACGTGCCCTCCTTCCTGAAGGGCGAACGGACGGTCTTCGTGGCCGTCGGTTCGGTTGACGCCTCGGTCGACTTCGGCGCCCTCGATGAGTCGGCCGTGAGTCTCGACGGCGAGTCGGTCACCCTCCGCCTCCCGGAGGCCAAGCTCGGCGAGGCCACCATCGATCCTGCACAGAGCCGGGTCGTGTCTCGCGAGCGCGGCGCCCTGGATCGGATCGGTTCGGTCTTCAGCGACAGTCCGACGAGCGAGCGGTCCCTGTACCTTGCGGCGACCCGCAAGTTCGATTCGGCCGCCAAGTCCGACGCCGCCCTGACCCGACGGGCGGAACAGAACACCCAGGCCATGCTGCAGCGCCTCCTGACGCCTCTCGGCTTCGAGGACGTCACGGTCACCTTCGGACCCGCCCGCCCCGCGTAGCCAGCCGCCCGTTCCGGGCGTACTTAGCCCGGCTCTACCTGCCAAAGCACGCCCGCTCGGAGGTTCGGGTAGACAAACGGGTATGAGTCCTCGGGTCAAGGTCGGTGTCCAACTCCACCCGCAGCACTGCTCCGTCGACGAACTGCGGGAGGCGTGGGAGGAGGCCGACCGTTTAGGCGTCGACAGCATCTGGACGTGGGATCACTTCCTCCCGCTCTACGGGGACCGCGACGGCCGCCACTACGACGGCTGGTCGCTGCTGGCCGCCAGGGCGGTCACGACCGAACGGG
>JAHWKP010000003.1 GCA_019347775.1 Actinomycetota bacterium
AGTCCTTTAACCTGGAAAGACAGTGGATTATTTAATCACCGGCGGGGCCGGATTCATCGGTTCGCACTTGGCCGACCTGCTGATCGGCCGCGGCGATTCGGTCACCATAGTGGACAACCTGTCCACCGGCAGCATCAGAAACGTCGCCCATCTTCGCCAGCAGCCCGGCTTCCGCTACTACATCGACGATGCAGCGAATCGGGGTTTGATGGGCGAACTCGTCGACGAAGCGGACGCTAATTTCCACCTTGCCGCCGCGGTGGGCGTGGAATTGATCGTGAAGGATCCGGTCCACACGATCCAGACGAACATCAGATGCACGGAGGTGGTGCTCGAGCTGGCGCCTGGAGCAGCCTGGGCGATCGAGGAGTACCCGGTCGTGTCCGTGCGGCCGGGCAGGCAAGGTTGGCGGAAGGTGACACTGCGGGTGGCTGGCAAGCCGTGGCTGGAGCGTCTCCTGCTGCGGCTGGGGCCAGACGCTCGGGTGGTCAAGGGCGACCCCGGAACCGCTCCTGACGCCGCAAGTCGCATCCTGGCTCGCTACGACGGCTGAACTGGCATCTCGACCGGTAGCCTCGGGCAGGCATGACTGAGACGGCGCGGGATGACGTCCTGCCTGCGCCAGTTCCGGCTTCCAAGGCGGACCTGCGCAAGGCGAAGGTCGAAGCGGAGAAGTCCGGCGGCCGGCTGAGGGGTGCGCTCGAGTGGTTCCTCGTGATCGGCGGAGCGCTGCTGGCTGCCTTCCTGATCAAGACCTTCCTCTTCCAGGCCTTCTACATTCCCTCCGGCTCCATGGAACCGACTCTGCATATCGGGGATCGAGTTCTCGTCAACAAGCTGAGCTACACCCTCGGCGATATCGACCGGGGCGACCTCGTCGTGTTCTCCCGTCCCGATATCCCCCCGGACGCAGCCACCGCCGTGCGGGACCTCATCAAGAGAGTGATCGGTCTACCGGGCGACACGATCGAATCCCGGGACGGCGATATGTACGTCAATGGTCGCCGCCTGGAGGAGCCCTATCTGCCACCCGGGACGGTGTCGGAGAACGTCCCTCGCCAAGTCGTTCCTCCAGGCAAGGTCTGGGCCATGGGTGACAACCGCGGCAACTCGCGCGACAGCCGCGTGCTCGGCTTCATCGACCTCGACAGCATCCACGGTAAGGCCTTCGTCCGGATCTGGCCCCTAGGCGACTTCGGCTGGTTGTAGGCGCGCAAGCCTCACTTCCAGCGGGCGAGGGCGTCGTTCATCAAGCCCACGTGGTCGGAGTAGACGCCGTCGACGCCCATTCCGAGGACCGCGTTCAGAACTCGTGGGTGCTGGCAGTCCCAGGCGAAGCACAGGATCTCGAACCGGTGGAAGAGGGTGACGAGCCCGACCGACCAGTCGCTGTGGTGCAGGTTCACGACGTCGATGCCCTTGTCGGCCAAGGTCGCCGCTCGTCGCTCGGTGCCGCCCTTCATGGAGTGTCGGCGGGTGGAATCCACCACCCGCACGGCTGGAGCGTGCTGCTTCCATTGCGCCGCCGCCTCAAGATCGTCGGCGGCGCACAGCCATAGGCGCTCGAGGGGATGGCGCGCGGCGGCCGCGGCGGCCACTACGGCTTGAGCGGCGGTGGGATCCCGTAGGTCGAGTGAGAGGTCGAACTCGGTCCCCACCTCGTCGTAGAGGTCGGCCAGCGAGGGGATGCGGGCCGGCAAATCCGACTTCGCCGTTTCGGATATCCGCCGGCGACGCAATCCCGGGGCGAGACCGTCGTGGTCGAGCACCACGACCCCGTCAGAGGTCACCCAGGCGTCGCTCTCCAGGGCGGTGGCTCCGTTGCGCAACGCCAACCGGAACGCCTCCAGGGTGTTCTCAGGGGCGTCGGCCCGGCCACCGCGATGCGCGAAACCGAGGGGAGGGACTCTTAGGGGACGCACTCCCCGATTCTGGCGAGACTTTCGTCACGATTCGCACATTGGCCCGTCTTGATCGGTACAACTGACCTGATCGAGCCACCTCGGAACGACCCTGGTGGGCGATGGCTGGAAGAGGAGAAATGCCGCAACCTGAAGGAGTGAGTATTCGAGCCACTTGTCCCGCGTGTGGGGACGTCGATCTGGTGATCAGTCAGATTCAGGCGCAACTGTGTGTGACGGACAATCGCGGCAGCTACTCGTTCAGTTGCCCTGGGTGCACCTCGGACATATCGAAGCCCGCTGAGCCTGGCGTCGTAGACCTGCTGGTGTCGGCAGGAGTCGACCTCACCGTCTGGCAGCGGCCCGCCGACGAAGGCGAGATCCACGACGGCCCCGCCTTCACGTGGGACGACGTACTGGCGTTTCACGAGGCTCTCGAGCAGCCTGACTGGCTCGACAAACTCACCTCCGCCACGAGCTCGTAAAACCGCAGGCCTGCCGGAACAGGCGATCCCTATTGCACCGTTGTGACCAGGTTCACCAGGCGGTCGCGGACGGTTACGACCCGAGACGGTCTCTTTCCGTCCAAGGCGTCGGCCACCGCCGGCGAGGCCAGCACGGCCCGCTCCATTTCTTCGGGGGTCAGGCCGCCCGCCATCGTGACGCGTGCCCTCGTGCGACCGTCGATCTGGACGGCTACTTCGATGTCAGCCGAAGCGAGCCGGCGCCGGGTCTCGTCGTGGACACTCGGCCACGGCTGCGTATGCACTGAAAAGGCCCCGCCCAGCTGTGACCACAGCTCCTCGGCGAGATACGGGGCGAAGGGCGCCAGCAGCAGAACCAAGGTGCGCTTGGCGGCCCGGTCGGCGCCGGCCTTCTCCAGTTCTCCGACGAACTCCATCACCCGGGCGATCGCCACGTTGAACGCCAGCGCCTCGATCTGCTCGGTGACCCGCAGAACGGCGCGGCCCATCGCGTCGGTATCCGAATTTGGCGAGTCCGGTCGCGAGATCAGCTTCCAGACCCGCGTCAGGAAGCGCTCGGCCCCCACGAACCCGTTGGCCTCATAGTCGTGGTCTGCGTCCCAGCGGCCGCTGAACAGCAGGCCGACGCGGACCACGTCGCCGCCGTGGGTCTTCACCGCGTCGTCAGGCCGAATCACGTTGCCTTTCGACTTGCTGATCTTGACCCCACCCATGCGTACGAAGCCGCCGACCCGCATGTGAGGGAAGGGCTCTTCGAAGGGGACCAAGCCCAGGTCGTACAGAGCCATCGTCACGAACCGGGCGTAGAGGTGGTGCCGGGTGACGTGTTCAGGGCCACCCGCGTAGAACCCGACCGGTAGCGCCGTAGCGGTGCGTCGCGCCGACCACGGTTCACCCTCGATGTCGGTGCTGGGATAGCGCAGGAAGTACCACGAGGAGTCCACGAACGTGTCCAGCACATCGGTCTCTCGAGATGCCGGCAGCGCACAGGCAGGACATTCGGTGGCGACCCATTCGTCGAAGCGCGCCAAAGGGGATTTCCCGGATTGGTCCGGACGGATCAGTGCCGGGTCCTCGACCTCGGGCAACAGGACGGGCAGCTGGTTCTCGGGGACGGGTACCGCTCCGCAGCGATCGCAATGGATGACCGGTATCGGCGCACCCCAGAAGCGCTGACGCGAGACCAGCCAGTCATGCAGTCGCATCGATCCATCCGGCTGCAGTCCGATCCAGTTGCGCTGCTTCGCCTTGGCTGACTCTGGCCAGTCGAGCGTTGCCAGACCGGCATCCAGTCGTGACGCGTATCGGGTTGTCCGCAGAAACCACTGACGTAGGACTCTCTCCGTGACGGCAGTACCGCAGCGCTCACAACACTCGTCCTCTGTCTGCTCCCGCGCCAAAACGGTCAGGCACTTCGGACACCAGGTGACAGGCGCCTCGTCCTGATAGGCCAGGCCTGCTCGCATCAGCTTTACGAAGATCCACTGGGTCCACCGGTAGTAGGCCGAATCGCTGGTGGCGAACGCCCTCGACCAGTCCCAGCCGATTCCCACTGAAGACAGCTGCTTCCGGAAGGTCTGTCGCGTCCGCGCGATGAGGCGGGCCGGGTGCTCTCCTCTGGTCATCGCGTAGTTCTCGGCGTTGATGCCGAACGAGTCGAAGCCGATCGGCTGGAAGACGGCTTCACCCTGCATACGGCGCAACCTTCCGATGACATCCAGCCCACACCACTTGAACACGTGACCAACGTGCAGTCCCTCCGCCGAGGGGTAAGGGAACTCCGCCAGGTTGGTGAAGGCCTTCCTGCCCGTGGCGGCCAGCCGCTCGAGATCGACTTCATAAAGGCCGTCGGTGTCCCACCGGTGTTGCCAGCGAGATTCGATTTCCCGGAAGTCGTAAGGGACTGCCACGTCGGTCCTTTCGGTCGTCGGCTGTGATGGGGGTCGCAACAGGGCACGAAAAAACCTCCTGGCCGGAGCCAGGAGGTTGGGAAGGGCACGCACCGCAAGGCGCGCGCCTCACATAAGAAGGAGGGTGGCGACAGCGAAACCAAAGGTGGCCGTCATCACAGAAGGCACAGTACCCGTCTCGACGATGGCTAGCTTGGAAATTGTGTCTTCCGGGCGGGAGAAGTTCCTGGCGGACCTCGGGTTTCCTCCGGACGACTTCCAGCTTCGGGCGATGGACGCAATCGACGATGAGACCTCCGTCGTGGTGGCCGCTCCCACGGGAGCAGGCAAGACGGTCGTTGCGGAGTACGCGGTGGCCAAGGCCCTACGCGAGGGCGCGAAGGCCTTCTACACGACGCCGCTGAAGGCGCTCTCTAACCAGAAGTACGGCGATCTCGTTGCCCGCCACGGGTCGGACAACGTCGGTCTTCTCACTGGCGACAACTCCATCAACGGCGACGCGCCGATCGTGGTTATGACCACCGAGGTCCTGCGCAACATGATCTACGCGGTCTCGCCGACTCTGCACGGCCTGCGCTGGGTGGTCTTGGACGAGGTCCACTTCTTACAAGACGCCTACCGGGGGCCGGTATGGGAAGAGGTCATCATCCACGCCCCTCGCGACATCGGCCTCGTGTGCCTGTCGGCCACCGTGTCCAACGCCGAGGACTTGGCCGCGTGGGTCGGCACCGTCCGGGGCTCGGCCCTGGCGGTCATCGAAGAGCACCGTCCGGTGGAGCTGCGCAATCTGTACCTGTTAGGTGACCGCCGGTCGCGCTCGCTGCACCTGTTGCCCACGTTCGTCGAGGGCAAGCCCAATCCCGAGGCCGAGCGCTTCGACAACATGGCAGCTCGAGGCGGCGGCCCACGGAGGCGGGGCGAGCGGCCGCCGGTGGCCACCCCTCGTCGACCCGAGGTCGTCGAGCTCCTGTCCGACGAGGACATGCTGCCGGCGATCTACTTCATCTTCAGCAGAGCAGCCTGTGACGACGCAGTTCGCCAGTGCGTCGAATACGGGATCCGCCTAACCAACCCCGACGAGCGCAAGCGCATCCGGGCGATCGCCGAGACCAAGGTGGAGCGGCTCTCCGATGACGACCTGGCGGTGCTCGACTACGGCGGTTGGCTCAACGCTTTGGAGTCGGGGTTGGCGGCCCACCACGCCGGGATGGTGCCCCCTTTCAAGGAGGCGGTCGAGGCCTGCTTCGCTGAGGCACTCGTCAAGGCCGTCTTCGCCACCGAGACGCTCGCCCTGGGCATCAACATGCCGGCCCGGACGGTGGTCATCGAGAAGCTGTCCAAGTTCACCGGCATCAACCACCAGTTTCTGACCCCGGGGGAGTACACGCAGCTCACGGGCAGAGCCGGCCGTCGAGGTATCGACGAGCTGGGACACGCCATCGTGTTGTGGTCGCCGTTCGTCCCCTTCGACCAGGTCGCCAACCTGGCTTCGACCCGTACCTACGCGCTCGTCTCGGCCTTCCGGCCGACCTACAACATGGCCACCAACCTGGTCCGCCGATACGAGCCCGAGATGGCCCACCACCTGCTCAACCTCTCCTTTGCCCAGTACCGCAGCGACGCGGTAGTCGTCCGTCTCGAGGCCGAACTCGAACGCCTCAGACGCGACGCGGCCAAGGCTCGGGACCGCGCCACCTGCGATCTGGGCGACGTGGCCGAATGGCGCGACTTACGCGCCGACGAGGGCCAACGGCGACGCAGAAAGGTCGACGACAACAAGACCGAGGTGAAAGCAGCCTTCGCCCGCTTGCGGCCGGGCGACGTGGTGATGGCGCCAGGGAGAGGCCGGGTAGCGGTCGTGGCCTCTTCTCAGCGCCGCCACGGCGATGTGCGGCTACGAGCACTCACGCCCGAACGGCGGTCGCTGACCCTGGGCCCGCGTGACTTCGATGAGCCACCGCAACCGGTCGGCCACGTGGACCTGCCGAAGCCTTTCGCTCCGAGAAGCCCGGCCTTCCAGCGCACAGTTGCCGCTGCGCTGGGAAAGGCCCGCCTCAAGGCGGGCTCGGAAACCGGCCCCCACTCCGCCACCCAGCGCGGCCAGCGGCGTCGGCGATCGACGGCCGACGCCGACTATGCGGTGGTAAGTCGGGCGTCCGAGCACCCGGTCGCGTCGTGCCCCGACGCGACCACGCACCTCCGGTCGCTGTCTCGGGCCGAGCGCCTAGAGGGCGACGCCCGTCGCACGGAACAGCGCATCCGTTCCCGATCCGAGTCCCTGGCGCGTCAGCTCGACCGAGTGATGCGGCTGCTCGGCGCGTGGGGCTACGTCGACGGCTGGTCGCTCACGGAAGCCGGCAACCGGCTGGCGCGGATCTACCACGAGTGCGACCTGCTGATAGCAGAGGCAGTGGGGGAGGGCCTCTGGGACGGCCTCAATTCCGCCGAGGCGGCTGCGCTGGCGTCGATGTTCACCTATGAACCTCGCGGGCCAGGCCCGCACGCAGCGGCGCGTATCCCTACAGCGCCTCTCCGTCATGCTTGGTCCCGCGTGGAGTCACTGGGCCGGGACCTGCGCCGCGCCGAAGAGGACGCCGGGCTGGCGGTGACGCGTCCACCGGACCCGGGCTTCGCCGAGGCGGCCTACGAATGGTGCAAGGGACATGACCTGGCGGAAATACTTGACGGCGCTCCGGTCGGCACCGCGGGCGACTTCGTCCGCAACATCCGCCAGCTGATGGATGTAGTGCGACAACTTGCCCAAGTGGTCGAGGACCCCGCCAGCAGCGATTCCCTCCGCCGGGCGGGCGACGAGCTGTTCCATGGCGTCGTCGCCGCGTCTGAGCCGATCGGTCTGGCCGAAGGTGAGGACTAACAGATGCCGGTAGCGAGGGGAGAGCCTTGGGGAGAGTCCGGAACTCTGCCCGTCGACGGTCTGATCTATCCGAGAGACTGCGACGCAGCCCGCGCCGTTCAGTTCACGCGAGCAAGAGGTCTCGAGCGCCCCGAGATGGGATTGATAGGCGGCGATTTGTGGCGCACCCTCGGGGCTCCGATCGGCGGCGCCGACCGGTTACGGAACGGCCCGGCGACGCGGGTAACCGTGGATGTCGGCTGGATCACGATGGGCGGCGACGAGGTGGAGCATTGTTTCGTCGCCCACTGCGTGGCCCGCACACGACTGTGGTCGCAGGTTCTAGCGGTGATGAATGCGGAGTGGCTGGGCGAATGGGACGTCGCGCCCAGGAGCCATCCCGGTGACGGGTGGATGGACGTCACCGAAGCGGCTCTCGGCTGGGCGGACCGCCAAAAGGTGCGCGAGCGGCTGGCCACGGGGACCCACCTGCCCCATCCCGGCATGCGTACCTCGAGGATCCGCGAGTCTGAGTTCGAGTTCCGCGATCCGCTCCGGCTTTACCTGGACGGATCCGCATTTCCCAAGGTCAGACGCCTGAAAGTGCGGGTCGAGCCCGCATCCCTTACGGTCGTGGTCTGAGGCCGTAGTCTCCAAAGCGGGATGCTGCCGTACGCCGCGGAGGCCTGGACCGACGAGGAATCTGAGGTCCTGCGTCGATATTTCACGAACCTGGACGGGCCGGTCTTCGCGGTCACGAACCTGCCCGAGGTCGTCAAGGGCGCGCTCTTTGCGAGGTACTCACGGTCGCCCAAGAGCCTGAGGCGACTGTTCCTGGACGAGTTCGTCGGCGACCTCGACGTCACTGGCGATGCCGGCATCGACGCCACCGTCGGCCTACAGCGAGCTGAGGATCTCTACGACCGGGTCTTCGTCGAGTACGGCGACGACTCGGTAGCCCAGCTGGGGGGTGTGCATCTCGCCTGCGAGCAGGCGTCGAACCTTCTAACCAAGGTGCTCGAGTGGGGCCGGCTCATGGCCTACATGGAGCAGTCGACTCGCTACATCGCTTACGACGCCCGCCTGAGCAACGGTCGGTACCGCTATTTCCGGGACCCAGATCTGCTCGACTCGGGGCTCGGCGCCCGTTACGTCGGCGATATGGACCGGATCTTCGATGCTTACGCCGCCGCCTTGCCGCTCGCACAGCAGTGGTTCAACAAGGCTCACCCCCGCCAGCCGGGCGACTCAGATTTCGTTCATCGCCAGTCCGTGAGAGCCAAGGCGTTCGACACTCTGCGCGGCATGCTCCCCGCCGCCGCGCTGTCAAACGTCGGGATCTACGGCACCGGGCAGGCCTACGAAATGCTCCTCATCCGCATGCGCAGCCACCCGCTACCCGAGGCGCGGGCCTACGCCGATCTCATGCTCGAAGAACTCGACAAAGTCATTCCTTCGTTCGTCAAGAGAGTCGCGATCCCCGAACGGGGCGGAGCTTGGGGTGAGTACCTGAGCTCCACTCGGTCGGCGATGGACGACGTCGCGTCCCGAGTGCTGGCAGAAGAAGCGCCAGCTCCTCGCCAGACAGTGACGCTGGTTGACTACGACCCCGAGGGCGAGGACCGGGTCATCGCGGCGATGCTCTATGCCTATTCGGATCTCCCCGACGATCAGCTCTTGGCCCGGGCGAAGCGGCTGTCGGCCGACGAGAAGGCGTCCGTCGTGCGCGCTTATGTCGGCGATCGGCAGAACCGCCGACACCGCCCTGGGCGAGCCTTCGAGGCGACCTCTTACCGCTTCGACATCCTCTCGGATTACGGAGCGTTCCGCGACCTGCAGCGCCATCGCCTGCTGACCATCGAATGGCAGGCACTGGGTCCCCGTCACGGGTTCGAGATGCCGGCTGCAGTGGAAGAGGCCGGTCTCGGCGACGAGTTCCGCGAGTGCATGGACCGGGCAGAGGGGCTCTACGACGCTTTGTGTGAGGACTTCCCAGCGCAGGCGGGATATGCCGTGACCCTCGCTCATCGTGTGCGGTATGTGATGCAGATGAACGCGCGGGAGGCGATGCACGTGATCGAGCTGCGCACCACTCCTCAGGGCCACCAGTCGTATCGAGAGGTCTGTCAGGAGATGCACCGGCTCATCGCCGAGCAGGCGGGGCACCGCGTGATCGCTGAGGCCATGAAGTTCGTGGACCACGGCTCGTACGATCTCGAGCGGCTCGAATCCGAGCGCCGGGCCGAGGCCAAGCGCACCGCGCGCGGCACGCGGACGCAGAACTGAGGGCGCAAAAAGTCACATACGGCCCTGACCTGCAGCGTTGCGCGAAGCCGCAGGTCAGGGCCGGTTTTGGCGACTTGACCAACGACCCGCGACGTGGCAGAAATACCGGGCCGACTTCGCCTCTGTCCGCTTGGTCGTGGGCTCCGGGCAATCCGGTGTGGCGGCAGTCGGAAATGTGGGGCGGGTCCGGGAGATCGAGTAGAGAACGTCCGTCGGATGTAGCGGCGGGACGGCACCAAAGACCTCCCGGGCCCTCTTCCAGTTGGAGACATCGGCCGAGATGACCCCGATCGTTACTGTGAGCGCCCTTGAGACCCTCTCCTCGCCTCTGGGCGCCTTGGTTGGTGGCTCTGGCGGCGGTGGTGGCGGCGGCGGCATTCGGCTCGGCGCTGCTGCGGGAGCGAGGCGTCCGGGGGGAGCTCGAATCGGTCACGGGCCGCTTCGCGTCAGCCCTGCTCACCTACGACAGCAACGACTTGCAACAAGCCAGGGCACGGATTCGTCCGCTGGTCACCGACAAATTCTTCGCGAACTACGACTCGACCCTCGAGGGTCTGGCGATTCTGAACGCGAAGGCCGAAGGCAAGGCCATAGAAGTGTTCGTAGCGGACGCTGGCGCGGACCGCGCCTCCACGATCGTCGTCACCGATTCCACGGCCGAAAGAGCCACCGGAACGACGACCAAGAAAGGCGCCTACCTGCGGCTTTACCTGGTTCGCGACGGCGGAGCCTGGAAAGTGGACTCGGTGGTCGAGCTGTCTCCGGGGCGCAGCGAGCGTCCGGCCGACGCTCCGGAAGAGTGAGGTTCCGGGAGCTGTCGGGGACCCTCACCGGGGGGTGCGTCAGAGCCGGCGGGCGGCCCTTCTATGATCCCGCCCGATATGGCTAGGAAGACGGCGGTGACGGAAGTGGATCCCGAGGACGACACCGAGGTCGACGACGACATCGAAGAGTTGGTCGCCGAACCGGCGGACCTCGAGGAGGTCGATGATCCCGACGCGGTCATCGACGTCGACGAATCCGACGATGACGATGACGATGTCGTCATCGATGACGATGACGATGACGATGACGACGAAGGCGAGACCGTTCCCGCCGCCGAAGCTGCCACAGACGACGACGATGATGATGATGAGGACGAGGAGGGTGACGTCGAAGCCAGCCTCGACGTGATCCTGAAAGAACGGCTCGTCCAGGTCGACGAGGACGAGGAGGACGAGGACGAGCCCAACGATCCGGAGGATCGTGCGGCGCCCGAGGCTGCGAAGGTGCTTCCTAAGCAGCCTAAGGAGTTCGTCTGCCAGTCGTGCTTCCTCGTGAAGCACCCGAGTCAGATGAGCGACTCCAAGCGCAAGCTGTGCCGGGACTGTGTTTGAGTGCGCCTGAGGAGGAGCGCTCAGCGCTGGACGAAGCGCTCGACCTGTTCATCTTCGCCCCGATCGGGCTGGCGGTAACCGCGGCAGAGGAGCTGCCCAAGATCGTCGAGCGCGGGCGAGAGGTGGTCGAATCCCGGATGGGCACAGCCCGAGTGCTGGGACGCGTCGCGGTCAACCAGGGACGGGTCGAGGTCTCCCGGATTGTGTCGCAGTGGAACGATCTCGGCTCGGTATTGCGGTCCGGAGCGATGACTCCGAGCCCGAAGTCGAATTCGTGGTCCGGGACCGACGACGAAGGGCGGCCCGCTCCTCACCACGATGCTGCTGCGCCGAGGGCGCCTCGCGCGCAACGAATGCCCGCCGCCCCCGAAGGCCTGGGGATTCCCGGCTATGAGTCGCTCGCGGCGACGCAGGTCGTCAGTCGGTTGGGCGGGCTCACTTCTGACCAGCTAGCGGCCGTCAAGGCCTACGAGTCGGCTACCCGGGGTCGCCGTACCATCTTGGGCCGTATCGCTCAGATCGAATCGGCCAAGGACGCCTGAGTGGAGGCGGCCCGGACGCCTCATGAGGACGAGATCGGGCGGCTGGCCGAACTGCATCGTCTGGCTGTCGCCACCGCGACACCCGAGCGCGGGGGAGAGGTGTTCGCGGCTCGGGAGACGGCCGGCGAGCCTCTCGAGGACTGGCTCCGCGAGCGCCTGCGTAATGGCGGCGTCTGGGCCGGCACGGTCGACGACTCGATCATCGGCTATGCGGTCGCAGACGTTGAGAACCTGCGGGGCGGAGTGCGCCTGGCCCGCATCGAGGCGCTCTTCGTCGAGGAGGGCGCCCGTGGAGTCGGCGTCGGTGCGTCCATGATGGCGGCGATCATCGAATGGTCAGCCGAGCAAGGGTGCACCGGAGTCGACGCGTGGGCGCTGCCGGGTGACCGGCACACCAAGAACTTCTTTGAAGCAAGTGGCTTCAGCGCGCGTCTGCTTACCATGCATCACTCATTCGGCCCCCGCCGTGAGCGCCCAGAGAGCGAGGGCGGCGGGGTGCGCGGGAGCCGAGCGGAACCGGCGTGATGGCGCGCCGTCCGGAAGTGTGCGTCGGCGCGGTGGCCGTCGATGCCGGACGTCTGTTGATGGTACGGCGGGGGAGGGGCCCGGCCGCGGGTGACTGGTCGCTACCCGGCGGACGAGTGGAGCCAGGCGAGACTCTGGCGGAGGCGGTCGTGCGCGAGCTCGAAGAGGAGGCTGGGATCGAGGGCGTGTGCGGTCCGATGATCGGCTGGGTCGAGCGCATCGACGACGATCACCACTTCGTCATCCTCGACTTCAGCGTCGATGTGCTCGAGGGGACCGAACCGGTGGCGGGCGACGACGCCGCTGAGGCTAGATGGGTGCCGCTTGAAGAGATTGCCGAGCTAAACGTCGTCGCCGGGCTGGTCGAGTTCCTGCACGAGAACGGCATCATCGACCTCATCGCCGCCGACGCTGAGGGCATCGAGCTGCTCTGAGGGCACGGACTCCTCCGGCTGCTCCGGCGCTTCGGTAGAGGGGCCTTCATCCGCCGCCACCGCCTGCTCGGTCGACACCGGCTGCTCGACGGTGGCCGGAGCTTCCTCAGAGGGTGATGCTGGAGCCGGCTTCTGTGTCGCCGACTTCGCTGCCTCCGGCCGCTTGGGGGAGGGGGGCTCGGGTCGGCGGCGGGGCTGGTGCGGGGCGGGCTTGGGCCGGCGAACGGGCGGAGGGGGGACGCCGAGGCCCAGCAGTTGCGCCAATGTCGGGACCGATCCGGCTGCGGCTCGGGCGCGGCTCTTGAGCTCGTCGTCGGCCGCTGCGGGGAGCCCTTCGGGTCGAACTGTGCGGCTAACCGGAGAGGCTACGACCGCGTCGAGCAGGTCGAGCCACCGCGCCGGTTGGGTTGAAGCGGTCATTGCACTGCCGGCCGCCTGAGCCAGCCGTGTGGCGAGCTCAGCAGGCAGACGTGCACCAGGGCCGGGGGAGCGGGTGGCCTGCCGCAACGCGCGAAGCGGCCGGTTCGCATCCAGGGCCGCCGAGATGCCCTCCACCCACTCGGTGCGCTGCGCTTCCATCCTCGTCGTGAGGGCCTGCTTCAACTTGGCGGCAGCTTCCCTGCCTTCTTCGCCCCGGGCCAAGTCGTTCGCCGAGGTGACGATGGCTCGCAGCTCGCGGAGGGGCACTGAGGCCGGGTCGGTCAGGGCGGCATCGGCCCGGTCTCGCCATTCGGCCGCGCGTAGCGCCGGAGCGAGGTTCTCGGCGAGGGTAACCATGGGACCCGGGTCGATGTTCTGGGCGGTGAGGGCCTCGCGAACGGCTCGGACGCCGCCCTTCAAGACCTGCTCGGCCACGGGACGCTGCTCTTCGGGCAGGCCAGTCAAGACGGCGTCACGGTGCGTGCGCCCAGGCTGGAACTTCGGCGGCCGCTGACGGCTCGGACGGCGCTCGGCCGTGTCCTTGCCACCGGTCTCGGGCCGCGGAGGGCGACGGCGTTCATGGTCCGGCCGAGTGCTGGTGGAAGGGCGCCCCTCGGTGTCCGCGGTTCTGGGACGACTGGGTCTGTCCCTCTCCGGACGGCCTGGACGGCCGGAGGCTTCGCCGTCACGCCTCGGCGGTCGGCCTCGGGTGTCGCCCTCTCGTCCCTTAGGACGCCCGCGGCCTTCGCCGTCCGGTCGGGAACGGTCGCGGGGCGGCCCCTCGCGGCGCTGACCGCCGCGGGCTCCCTCCTCACGGGGGCCACGGGGCGGTCGGTCGTCGCGGTCGCGCCCCCGTCGCCCCACCAGGGTCGTCGTTACCCCTTCGGCCGGCGGCTGTGAGCCGAGGAGCTTGAGAATCTCCGGCCCGCTGCGCTCAGCAGCTCGGGGCGCCAGAGCGGTGACGTTGATGCCGTCGATCTCGAAATCGGCCTCCGCTCTCATAACATCGCCGACCTTGGCTCCGCCCGGCACCAAGCCGGCGGTTACTACGCCCTTGGGCTGCCGCGCGCCAGCGGCTCGCCAGGTCCACGTGCCATCAGGCCGCTCGCTTGTTAGTTCGATTTCGAGCCGTGGCACCGAGTAACGCTAACCGTCACCCGAGCCCAAAGGTGACTATGGCCGGCCCGAATCCGGCCCAGTGCCTCCGGCACAACGCCCATAATGTACGTTACGTCAACCTATCCGTTCGGGCGTGCGGCGCCTCACTCCCCTTCGATCTCGAACCAGGTGGTGTTTCCTCGTTCGTGGGCCGATGAACCCCAGCGAGAGGCCACAGCCTCGACGATGTGCAAGCCGCGGCCGGCACTCGTGTCAGGGGTTGCGGGGCGCCGGAGCTCCACGGCACCCGACCCGGCGTCGTGGACGGCGACCCACACCGACTTTGGCCCGACCCGGATCTCCAGCTCCACCGGAGGTTGGCCGTGGAGGAAGGCGTTCGTGACAAGTTCGGACGCGCACAGCACGAGATGCTCGAGGTCGACAGGCGCGCCTTGGCAAATCCGGCGGAGTGCCTTTCGCGCCTCCGCAGAACTACCCGGGCCGGGTGGCAGATCGACTTTCAACGGTTCTCGCTTGTTCAGAGCTCCAAGAGATAGGCAAGCCCCCAACGCTCGCCACTACCGGTTCCACGCCCACCGTAGTGAGCCGACGGCTCGAAGTCGTGCTCCGGAGCTCTTCGGAATCCGAGGCGCTCGTAGAGAGCTCGGGCCGAGGTCATGACCGGCGCGGTGTGAAGGGCGATATAGCTCGCTCCCGAGCAGCGCGCCCGCTCCATGCATTCCAGGGTCAGCGCAGCCCCGAGCCCCTGACCTCGGGCTGCAGGATCCACCGCCAGTAGCCGGAGCACGGCTCCCCCGGCGGGCCAGGGGTGCTCATCGTCGGCGGCGTCACGTACCAGCGTGACCGTTCCCAGGAGGCGACCGTCCCTCTCGGCCACGATCACGTCGGCGATCTCGACGCGACTTCGGACATCGGCCAGTTCGGCGCGATACGGACCGGCGACTTCGACAGGAAAGCGTGACAGGTGCTCCTCGTTCCACTCGACGAGCAGGGAGGCAACCATCTCTGCCTCTTCGAGTCTCATCTCGCGGATGAGAGCGGTCATATGGCTAACGTCGTCCGAATGCGGGCGGTTCGCCTCGAGAATGTCCCTACCCAACTCTTCCTCGAGTCCCAGGACCACCAGCATGACTTGATCCGTGAGCTACAGCTGATCGAAGTGGGCGGGCGGTTCGACGTCTCCCACACTGAGATTTCCCACGAACTCGCCCGCCTCATCGCCGACATCCTGACCCGGTACAAGGACGTGCGCACGGTGACCCGCAATCAGGCGCTGGCGGCCCTCGAGAGAGGTGAGGCAACGGTCACGCTAGATGTACCGGTACGCGACGGGATGGTTAAAGCCCTGACGGAATGGCTGGCCCTCCTCGATCAGGCGGATCGCCTGTGCGCCGACGGCGAACTGCTACTCGTGGCGGCTAGTCCCGAGGTTCGCCAATTGCGCCAGTGGTACGTCGACGAGCTAGTCGCCCGCATCCCGTCCGCTCAACAGCCGGCACAGGCCTAACTCCATCCTCCCCTGGGCAGGGACGGTGTTAGCCCGGTGTTGAGCGCGGATCCTCACCGTAGGTGAACTCCTCGGCGATCTTTCCGTCCTGGTTGTGCACGATCACCTGTCCGAGCGGAGCCTGCTGGGCGAGTTCCTTTGCGTGGGCCAGGGCGTTGTCCTTGTTGTCGACCAGGAATTCGGCTTCAGCCGCGCCCTCCTGCTTGACCTCCCAGCTGTTGACGTTCGGTACGACGTGGTAGACGGTTCGATTTGTCATGGGGTAACCGATACCCAAGCAGGTGCCGGGAGAACCTCCGTTAGACGGGATCCAGGTCCAGGCCCATGCGGTGCTGGCCGGCGTGGGCGAGAGTGGTCTCTCCCGGGTACGGGTGGTACAGCGCGGCCCGTAGGTCGCGGGTCATGCGGTCGACCGGCCCACGTCGGGCGTAGGCCCCTCCCCCGGCCACCTCGGCGCCCACGACCGCAATCTCCTGGCAGGCGATAGTGACCACCCGCTTCATCTGCTGAAGGGCCACGAAGTTGTCAACCGTGGGTTCGGGGTCGTCGCCGAGATCGGCCAGCACTGCGTCGAGGGCCCATCGGGCGGTGCGGAGATGAGCGTCCAGCAGGCCGACCTGCCGGGCTGCGCCGGGCTTGATCTTGCCACTCGCGAGGACGACATCGACCAGGCCCTCGGCGACGCCGAGGTACGTGCTGTAGACGACGGGCCACGCGTGCAGCGACGCCACCAGTAGCGGGCGATCGAGCTCACCCCACGTCCGGCGGGCCGAGACCTGAGCTTCTGCGACGAATACATCCTCGAGGACGACGTCATCGCTTCCGGTCCCACGCATGCCGGCCGCGTCCCAGGTCTTCTCAAGGCTGACGCCTTCGGCGCTGAGCGGCAGCCCGAAGACGATGACTTCCGCTCCCGGAGTGGGCTCGTCTATCACCGCGAAAGTGACTGCCACCTGAGCTGCCGGAGAGATGCTGGCGAAGGTCTTGCGGCCGCTTACCCGCCAGCCGCCCTCGACCGGCGTAGCAACCGCGGTCGGCTTGGTCCAGTCGTTGCCACCGGTCGACACGAAGATCGCGCGGTCGTCGTTGGCCTTACGCAACATCGGCTCGACCACCTTGTCCCCTCGGCGGAACCGCCACGCAGCCGCGAGCACTACATGCAGATGCATCGAGCAGGCCAGCGCGGTCGAGCCGCAGGCGCGGGCGATGATCCGTTGGGCCTCGGCCACTTGTCGCGTCAGGGCGCCCATGCCACCGAGATCGGTCGGCACCGGCGCGGCCAGGTACCCGAGGTCACGCGCCGCGGCGACTCCCTCCTCTACGAACGACCCCTCGAGGTCATGGCGGTCAGCATGGGGGGCGGCCGCGGTCGCGACTTCGCCGGCAATCTTGTTCAGTAAGTCCATATATGCACGTTACGGACGGCACGCAGCTCTCCGGAAGTGCAGAATCTGGACCGTGAAGAGCTATGACGAGTACTGCCCGATCGCCATGGGAGCCGAGGCGATCGGAGACAGATGGACGCCGTTGGTCCTTCGTGAGCTGATCTGTGGCTCAGAGCGGTTCTCCGAGATCCACCGGGGAATTCCCCGGATGTCCAAGACGCTGCTGGTTCAGCGACTGAAGCAACTGGAACGCCTTGGAATTCTGGAGCGCCGTCCCGGGCCGACCTATCACCTGACGCCAGCGGGGCTGGATCTCGAGGGGGTGGTCTGGGGCATGGGCCTCTGGGCCATGCAATGGCTCTTCGGCGATCCAGCGAAAGAGCACCTCGACGGCGCGCATCTCATCTGGCGAGTGAGGCAGAGGATCATTCCCGAGCGACTACCGCAGCGCCGTACGGTCCTACGATTCGACTTTCCAGGCGCGAGCCGCGGCAAGTGCATCTGGTTGTTGCTTGACCCAGAGGGTTCCTCCGTCTGCGACCGAGACGAAGGGTTCGACGTCGACCTTCGGGTCACGGCCGACATCGTCGAGTTCATGCGGGTATGGGCCGGTCGCAGCACCTGGCGCGACGCGATTGAGGCGGGCAAATTGCGCTTAGAAGGCCCGCGGGCGCTGACTCGAGACTTCCCCAACTGGTTCGCCCTGAGCCCCTTCGCTGAGTCGAAGGCCGCTTCCTGATCCGCCGCCCCCAAACCCATCACCACCGAGCTTGGTTCAGAAGTTCCCAATGGTGCCGCCGTCGGCCAGTCGGGCAAGCAGCTCGACCATTCGGGCGCCGGGTGGGCGGTTCCAGTCGCCCAGGCTGTGGACGACGCGGTCGCGACGAAGGTTGTAGACGGCTGACCACAGATGGTCCCACCAGATCCGGGCTTCGGCTGATTCGTCACCGTCGAGGGGGCCGACCTCGCGGTAGCCGGCGAGTACCCGCCCGATGGCGCGAGCGGGCACGAGTCGGAAGTCGACAGCGGGGTCGCCCCAACCCGCGTCGCCCCAGTCGATGAGAGCGCTGTACTCGCCCGTCTCCTTGGCGAGCACATTGGCGGGCTGCGCGTCGCCGTGGACGAACCGCCGGTATCCGTCCGCGGAGATGACGGCGGGACGGAGACGATCGAACCACTGGGCGAGAGTGCGGGCGTTGTCAGCGTTGATAGCACCTTCGTCGACTGCAGCGGCCAGCAAAGAGGGCAGACGGTCGACAGCAGTGACCGCCACATCGAGTCGGTGCTTGGCGGTGATCGCGCTCAGCTGCTCGACGGTCAACTGCGGGAACGCCACGTCGTCCCACGGTTCACGCCAGACCCCCATCGCCGCATCCTCGTTCGGATCGCGGCCGCCCAGCCACCTGATAAACGGCCCTAGGGAGCCACGGCGATGCCCAGAGAGTCGGCGCCCACGAATTTCGGGGCACCCTTCTCGTAGAAGACATCGATCTCAGAGATCGAGAAGCCGGCGTCGGTCAAAAGCTCGACAATGGGACGGGTGAGGTGACAGCCGCCGAAGATGCGCTTCTGCACCGGCTCAAGACGGTGCTGCCAGCGCCGAACCCGTTCATCGGGAGCCAGCCCGTGTTCGACAAAGTGAAGGGTTCCGCCCGGCTTGAGGACGCGGCGGAGCTCTCCTAGAGCCCTGCGGGCGTCGGGGATCGTGCACAACGTCCAGGTCGAGAGGGCCGTGTCGAAGCTGTCCTCAGGCAAGGGCAACGACTGGCCGTCCAGGCCGGACCGCCGGATCGGAACGTCGGCCGCGTCAACTCGTTTCCTGGCCAGATTCCACCCGACGTCAGCAGGCTCGATAGCCGTGACCGCTGTTACATCACCCGGATAAAACGGGATATTGAGCCCCGATCCGAACCCCAATTCGATGACTTCTCCGTGCAAGCCTTGGCACGCCCGGCGCCGGAGCGGCTCGACCATCTTGAGGCCGCACGCAACATTGATGATGCGAGGCAACACCTGCTCGCGGTACATGCCCATCTCGACCTCCTCGATCAGTGACCGCGGCACTGTACCGGCGGGCCTCAGACGGGATCGGGCGCAGGGTCGTACAATTGGGGCATGCCTGCGTCCGAGCAGAAGGAACTCAAGCTGGACCTACCGCCGGAATTCGACAAGGTCGAAGACGAGCGCCTCCACCGCAAGCAGCGACTGGCTGCCGCGTTCCGGCTATTCAGCGCTTTTGGATTCAACGAGGGCATCGCCGGCCACATCACGGCCAGGGATCCCGAGTTTCCGGATCGATTCTGGGTGAATCCCTTCGGGATGCATTTCGGCCACATCCGCGTATCCGACCTGATCTGCGTCAACCACGAAGGTGAAGTGGTCGAGGGCGATCGGCCGGTCAATACGGCGGCCTTCGTAATCCACTCCCAGATCCATGCAGCCCGACCCGAGGCGGTCGCGGCTGCCCACGCCCACTCGCTCTACGGCAAAAGCTGGTCGTCCCTCGCCCGCAAGCTCGATCCGATCACCCAGGACGTCTGCGCGTTCTACGACGACCACGAGCTCTTCGACGACTACACCGGCGTGGTGCTCGACCTCCAGGAGGGCAAGCGCATTGCCCACGCCCTCGGCGACGCCAAGGCCGTGATACTGCGCAACCACGGGCTCCTGACCGTCGGCCAGACCGTCGACGAAGCCGCCTGGTGGTTCATCACCATGGAGCGCTCCTGTCAGGCCCAGCTGCTCGCTGAAGCCGCAGGCAAGCCGGTGCTCATCGATCCGGAGCAGGCGAAAATTGCCGCCGGGCAGGTCGGCTCCCCCATCGCGGGATGGTTCAGCTTCCAGCCGCTGTATCAGCGCATCGTCCGCGACCAGCCAGACCTGTTGGAGTAAGTTCGCCGCCATCCGGCGCCTTCGGCGCGAACAAGGGGGGACGAGACATGGGTGATTTTTTCAGGGCATTGTTCGACTTCAACTTTCAAAGCTTCATCACTATGAAGCTGGTGAAGCCGCTTTATGTCATCTTCGTCGTGCTCGCCGGCTTGGGCGCCCTCTTCTCTCTTCTCACGATGCTCCGGTTCGGCGGAGCTGGCATCATCATGGCGTTGATCTTCGTCCCGCTCTACTTCCTGTTCATCGTCGTGACGATGCGGGTGTGGATGGAAGTCATCGTCTTGCTGTTCGACATCAACGACCGCGTCGAAACCCTCGCCGCCGGTCAGCAGCGTCCTCCGACCAACCCCGGATCACTACCTCCGCTCTAGCTCAAGCGGTCGGATTCATCCGCAGCCCGAGCGTCGAAGGTGGGCACCAGTCGCCGGGCGGCGCGGGCTTCGTCGACCCGGCCCACCGGTGTGGTGCGCGGAGCGGCTGCGGCGTCCTCAGGCGAGGCCGCGATGCGCTCCAGGGCCGAGGCCAGCGCCTCCAGGGTCTGCAGGCTCTCGGTTTCGGTGGGCTCGATCATGAGCGCTTCTTCGACGATCAGCGGGAAGTAGGTGGTCGGGGCGTGGAAGCCCTCTTCGAGGAGCCGCTTGGCCACGTCGACCGCTCGCAGGCCGCTCGAACGCTTGAGTGAGCCCGTGGACGCTACGAACTCGTGCATGTTCGGCCGGTCGAAGGGCACGTCGTAGACGCCCCGTAGTCGGTGGCGCAGCCAGTTGGCATTGAGCACGGCCCGCTCCGCGACCCGCTGCAGGCCGTCTCCCCCGCTGGCGAGGATGTACGAGTAGGCCCGGACTAGCGCCAGGGCGTTGCCGTGCCACGAGTGAACCCGCCCGATCGACTTAGGCGGTGTCTGCCAGGACCATCCCGAGTCGCCCCTCACCGGGCGCGGCCCGGGCAGGAAATCCACCAGCCGGCGCCCCACCGCCACGGGACCGGCGCCGGGACCTCCCCCGCCGTGAGGAACAGCAAATGTCTTGTGCAGGTTCATGTGGACGATGTCGAAACCCATATCGCCCGGGCGCGTCACCCCGAGAATGGCGTTGAGGTTGGCACCGTCGTAATAGAGCAGTCCACCGACCTCGTGAGTGGCGGCCGCGATCTCGGCGATGTCCTCCTCGAACAGACCCAATGTGTTGGGGTTGGTGAGCATGATGCCGGCTACGTCGTCGTCCAAGCGTTCTCGCAGCGCACCGAGGTCGACACAACCGCGGTCGTCGGAGGGCACTGTCACGGTTTCGTATCCGCCGAGCGTCACCGAGGCCGGGTTCGTCCCGTGGGCCGAGTCGGGGATCACGATCTTGGTGCGCTCCCGCCCGCCTTGTTCGGCATGCCAGGCCCGCATCAGTAGAAGCCCCGTCAGTTCCCCCGCCGCGCCGGCCGGAGGCTGAAGGGTGGCGGCTGCCATCCCCGTGATCGCGCAAAGCCGCGCGTCCAGGTCGGCCAGCAACTCGAGCCAGCCCTGAGTCCAGCCCTCGGGCGTGGCGGGATGGGCATTGGTGAACCCGGGGAGTGACGCGGCGTCGTCGCAGAGCTTCGGGTTGTACTTCATGGTGCAGCTGCCGAGTGGATACGCACCCAGGTCGACCGAGTACTGGCGGTGCGACAGGCGGGTCACGTGGCCGACTAGGTCTCGTTCGGAGACCTCGGCGATGTCGAGCGGTTCCTCGCGCAGCAGACCGGCGGGGAGGAGATCCTCGGCCGGCCACTCCGGCACATCGGTGGTCCGGAACGAGGCCGCCCGCCGTCCCGGTGCGGACAACTCAAAAATCGTCGGCTCGGAGTCGCGGCCCATGAGCGGGATGGAGCGGCCGGTCGCGCCCATCCCTCCGTTGGCCCGGGTCTGATCATCCGCAGTCATCGAACCGCCTTTTCGAATGACGCCGTGAAGGCGTCGATCTCGGCTCGGGTGCGTCGTTCCGTTACTGCGACCGCCAGTCCCTCTCGCTGGTGAAGGCCGGGCTCGAGCGGGACTCCGGCCAGGAAGCCTTCCTCGGCCAGTCGCTCCACCACCGTCTCCGGCGGCACCGGCAAGGCCAGGCTGAACTCGCGCAGAGTGGGCGCGCTGACGAGAGGCTCCACTCCGTCGATCGCCAACAGGGCCTCTCGGCAGTAGCGCGTGCCGCGCGCGCACCGCAGCGCCAGCTCCCGCAACCCCGCCGTTCCCAGCCACGACAGCTGGATGGCGAAGGCGACGGCAATCAGGGTCTGGTTGGTGCAGACGTTCGACGAGGCCTTCTCGCGCCGGATGTCTTGCTCGCGCGCCCGCAAGGTGGTGACGTAGGCCCGCCGGCCCTCATTGTCCACTGTCTCGCCGACCAGGCGGCCCGGCAGGCGGCGCACCTGCGCCAGGCTCGAGGCGAACAGACCGACGAAGGGTCCCCCGAACGACATAGGCGTGCCGAAGGTCTGGCCCTCCCCCACCACCACGTCGGCGCCGAGTTCACCGGGCGACCTGAGCAGCCCTGCCGAAACGGGATCGGCGGCCACGACGCAAAGTCCGTCTACGCCGTGCGCGAGGTCGGCGGCTGTCTTGACGTCTTCGAGGCAGCCGAGATGGTTGGGCTGGGCAACGAGCACGGCCGCCGGCGGGTTCCCGTCGGCAGGGATGGGCCAGTCGGTGACGCCGTCGCGCAGCGCGATCGGCTTGAGGTCGTGGCCAGTGCCCTGGGCGAAGGTGCGCAGCACCGAACGCCAGGTCGGGTGGATGCCCTCGCTGACCCACACGGTCTTGCGTCCGGTGGCGGCCACCGAGAGGTTGGCCGCTTCCACCAGGGCCGAGGCGCCGTCGTACAGAGAGGCATTGGCGACGGCGAGACCGGCCAGCCGGGCCACGAGGGTCTGGTACTCGAAGAGCATCTGCAAGACGCCTTGGGCGACCTCGGGTTGGTAGGGCGTGTAAGCGGTGACGAACTCGGATCGGAATCCGAGGCGCCGCACCGCGGCGGGGACCTCGTGGTCGTAGACGCCGCCGCCGGCGAAGCAGATGAGATCGGCCCCCGGGTTCCGCGCCGCCAAGCGTTGGGTCTCGACGACGACGTCGGGCTCGCTCAGCCCGTCGGCCATGTCCAGACCGCCGGCCAGTCGCAAGGCTTCGGGGATGGCGGTGAATAACTCCTCTGTGCCCGACAGCCCGCAGGCCGCCAGCATCTGCTCGATCTCCTCGTCGGTGTGCGGCGTGAAGTCGGGCATATCTGTCAGTTCTCGCTTTCTGCCCGCACGGGCACCCCAACCCGTGCTCCGCCGCGGCGTGGGGACCCCACCCCCACGCCCGGCTGTCCTTTTCCGACGAAGGGCGTCTTGACGATGCGGCCGGGCAAGGACTGGCCGCGGACTTCAATGGCGACCTCGGTTCCGATCTTCGCCGAAGGATCGAGGAGGGCCAGCGCGATGCCATGGCCGAGTACGGGCGAGAAGTTCCCACTCGTCGTCTGGCCGATCGGTGTGTCTCCCGTGGATACCCTGCATCCGTCGCGCGGTGGGCGGCGTCCTTCGGTGGCGATACCGCGCAGGCGACGGGACGGACCGCGTTCCTTCTCGGCCGCCAGGGCGCTCCTGCCGCGGAACTCGCCCTTGTCCCATGCCACGACCCATCCGAGACCGGCTTGCAGCGGCGTGATTCCGGGACCGAGCTCGTGGCCGTGAAGCGGAAGAGCCGCCTCGAGACGCAGCGTGTCGCGGGCTCCGAGTCCAGCCGGCGCGACACCGGCTGAGATCAAGGCTTCCCAGACCCGGGGCGCGTCATCCACCGGAACCGCCAGCTCCACGCCGTCTTCGCCGGTGTAACCGGTGCCCGCCACCGTCCCGCCCACACCGTCCCATTCGAATGCGGCAACACCGAAGCGCGGAACGGATGCGGGGCGTTCGCCGATCGCCGCCGAAACCTTCGCCCGCGCCTCTGGTCCTTGCACGGCGAGGATGGCACGCTCCGAAGTGGTGTCCCTGCCCCCGATGGCCGAGCGCACTCGGTCGGTGTTGGACGCGTTCGGCATCACGTCGAGCGAGCCATCGGGGTGCCACCACACGATGACGTCATCGAGGACCGATGCATCTTGCTCGTCGAGGAGGTGGGAGTACTGGGCCCGTCCCGCGGCGATGCGGGACAGATCGTTGGTCAGCGCAGTCTGGAGTCGATCGAAGGCATCAGGACCCTCCACCCGCACCGAGCCGAGGTGGCTGACATCGAAGACGACAGCGGCGTTTCGGCACGCCAGATGTTCGCTGACGGTGCCGGCCGGATAGCTGAGGGGCATCTCCCAGCCGCCGAAGTCCACCAATTTCGCCCCGGCCGACACGTGGGTGTCGTGCAACGGAGAGCGGAGCAGGGCACCCATGGGCGCCCGAACCTAATGGCTCGAACCGCTCCGTCAGGCCGCCCCGAGCCGGCCGAGGAGGGCCCGGCAGTCACGCTGGTAGAGGATGCGCACCTGGACATCGGGACGCAGCTCGCGGAGGCGGCGGACCTTACGGTTCTTGCGGGTGACGAGCTTCTGGTTGAGGGTGGTGAGCTCGATGTAGAGGTCGTGCGCCGGCAGGTAGAAGTCCGGCCGGAAAGCTTCGGTGGGACGCCCCTCTTCGTCGGTGCTCAGCACGAACTCGGTCGGCTCGTACTCCCAGGCGACCTCATAAAAGTCCAGCAGCCGAGCGAGCTGGCGCTCGGAGTCGTGCGCGAACCGCACGCAGTCGGCAGGCGCCCCGCCGGGGGCGCTGGGTGCCGGCAGGTCAGGTCCCGGTAGCTGCCTCTGGGGTACCGGTCTCAGTCGCCTCTTCGGTGGGACGGAGCTCCAGGATGGCCGAGTCGAGCTCCTCGACGACGCCGGCGAGGGGCACGATGTTCAGAACGCCCTGGCCGCCTCTCAGGAGATCGATGATCTCGTCGCCGGTGCGAGCCAGGACTGAGCCCTCGCCGTTGAGCACGAGGTTGGCGGTGGCCAGTTCCTCTCCGAGGCCTTCGCGAAGGCACACGATGGCCCGGCGGGCCGACTTCAGGGACACGCCGGCGTCGAGCAGGCGCTTGATGACCTTGAGGTCCAGGAGATCACGGTACGAGTAGCGACGCTGCGTGCCGCTCCCCCGCGCCTCGGAGATCGACGGCTTGAGCAGATCGGTGCGGGCCCAGTAGTCGAGCTGACGGTAGGTGATGCCTACGATCTCGCAGACCTGAGGACCGCGGAAGCCCTCTTCCACCATCTGCTGCTCTGTCACCGCGGACCTCCCGTCGTTCCGACTCACAGGCGCGTAGTTACGCCCGTGTGGTCACAGTAGGTATTCGGACTCCGCCTGTCAACAACCTGTGGAAAGGACTTACTGAGCTTCGCGGAAGTCCTCCGGACGGACAGCCTCGATGAAGTGTCGGAACTCGTCGACCAACTCCTCGGGATCGGAGTCGGGGTCGTCGTCGGAGGGCAGGATGACGCCCTCTGATTCGATCAGAGCGTCGTTGGCGAAGATCGGCACGCCCATGCGGGCCGCCAGGGCGATGGCATCCGACGGGCGGCTGGACATGATGTGGGTCCGCTCACCCTGCTTCATGTGGATCTCGGCGTAATAGATCGAGTCACGCAGCTCTGTGATCAGCACCTGCTCCACGTTGACGCCCAGGGCTATCAACAGGTCCTTCATCAAGTCGTGCGTAAACGGACGCTGGTGGGTCGTGTTTCGCATTGCCCCGGCGATGGCGCTGGCCTCGGGCGACCCGATCCAGATCGGCAACGTGCGGCCTTGGCCATTGGCTTCTCTCAGCAGCACGACGGGCGTGTTCGTAGGCACATCGACCCGGACGTCGTGGAGCTCCATGCGCACCACCGGTAAACCCTACCTCTGACCCCGCCACATCAGGCTGCGCCCCGGTTCGCGGAGCAGCGTAGTGACGTGGCAGTGGAGATCGCTTTGCAGATCCCGTAGTTGGGCGGCGGCCAGTCCTGGGACGTTCGGGTACAAGCCCCCGTGCTCGAGTCCATATCCCAACAACAGGTCATCCTCTACCTCCATACCCACGAACCGCACCTCCACTGGGAGCAATCTTCGCCTGCGGCGATCCAGGAGCGTGCAGGCCGAAAGCGACCGGGGTTCTCGGGTCGACAGCTGGCGGATGACGTAGTCCAGAGTCAGCCCGGTGTCGACGAGATCTTCGACCACGACCACGTCGAGATCGGCTATGTCGGTATCGAGGTCCTTGGTTATGTGAACCCGCCCGCTGCCGGGCGCGTATCTCGATATGGCCAGGAAGTCGACCGCCAGGGGAACACTCACCGAACGAACCAGGTCCGCCAGGAAGGGAACTGAGCCCCGGATGACGGCTACGAACAGCGCTCCTTCGGGGAACGCGTCGGAGATTTCGCGACCGAGGCGGCGCACGATGCGGGCGATGTCTGCCGGGCTTGCCACGGCCCGCAGGTTCGGGCCTGTGGTCAGTCGAGCCCCAGATCTTCGACAGCCTGGCGCATGAGCAGGGCGCGCAATTCGTGGGCCAGATTGACCAGTTCGGTCAGCGTCTGGGCAGCCTGGCGACGCGATCGTGGATTGCGCTGTTTCAGCAACGGGGTGACCACCTGCTCGAAGAGCGTGATCTCACGCTCAGCCGTGCTCTTGTACATCTTCAGATGCCGGGGCTCCACCCCATGGGTCTCGAAGGCTGACGCAATGCGTGCCATGGCGATGGCCTCGCTGTCGTAATAAGTGCCTCCCGCGACCGACCGCGCCGACAAGAGACCGAACCGCTCCAGTTCGCGTAGCCGCTCCGGTGACAAGCCCGCGAATTCACAGAGTTCTTCGAAGGTCATGTTCTCTTCGCCCTGCGGACGGGGTGGCGGCAGGAGGCTCACTGCAGGCGACTCCCGAACCGGCGTCCGTCGCCGCACGGTGCGACCAGCCGAGGGTTCGGGTTCAGTGAGCTCGGGTCCCGCCGATGGTTGCGCGGGTTCTACGGGCTCGGAACTCGAACCCTCCACAGGCGGCTGGTCGTCCGCCGGTGATTCGACTTGTTCGGCCCCGAGTCGGCCCCGAATGACCTTCAGCGGCAAGAAGTTCTCTCGCTGCTGCTGGAGGATCCAGCGGAGTCGTTCGACGTCGGGCTCGTAGAACTTGCGGTACCCCGAGGGCGTGCGTTCGGGGTCCAACAAGCCCTGGCTCTCCAAGAAGCGGATCTTCGAGATCGTCACCTCGGGGAAGTCGTCTTTCAGGAGTGACAGAACCTCACCGATGGACAGGTGGTCGCGTTCGCCCTGCTCCCCCAAGCCCCTACTCCCCCGATCCGGAAAGGAAGATGAGCTTGAACTTACCGATCTGAACCTCATCACCTGACTTGAGATCCGATTCCTCGACTCGCTCACGGTTGAGGTACGTCCCGTTGAGCGATCCAGCGTCTTTGATCTTCCAGGCTCCATCAGAGCGCGAGAACTCGACGTGGCGCCGTGAGACCGTGATGTCGTCGAGGAAGATCTCGCTCTCTGGATGACGCCCGGCGCGCACCCGGTCCTGATCGAGCAGGAATCGGGCTCCGGCGTTCGGTCCCCGCTTGACGAGGAGAAGTGCGTCGCCCCTGGCTAGGTCGGAGATGTCAGGAAATTCTTCCTCCTGCGTCTCACTCCTCGCGTCGTCTGGGACGAACGTCAGCGTCGTCTCTTCGCCCGCAGAGGCTGAGAGCTCGAGAACGTGCCCGCACGATGAGCAGAAGTTGGCACCCTCCGGGTTCTGATGTCCGCACTTGTTGCAATACACCGCCGGCATGAACGTCTCCTAGTCGGCTATGACGGCCTGGTAGGCCGCGGCATCCATCAGGGTCTCCAGGGAAGCAGGATCCTCGGGCGTGATGAGGCAGATCCAGCCCTCTCCGTAGGGATCTTCGTTCAATCGCTGGGGTGACTCCGCCAATTCGCCGTTCACCTCCGCCACCACACCGGTAATAGGTGCGTACAGGTCCGAAACCGATTTGGTTGACTCGACCTCTCCCATCGCCTTGCCCTCTTCGACACGGCTGCCGGGTTGGGGCAGCTGAACGAAGACCACGTCGCCCAGGGCGTCCTGGGCATAGTCGGTGATTCCAACTCGAATGCCGCCGGCCTCGCCACGGGCCCACTCGTGATCTGACGTGTAGCGCAGCTCTTCGGGGACGTTCACGGCCAGCGAGGCTAGTTGTTAGCTGGCCTCGGATTCGTGTGTGCCGCGGGGTCAGGCAGCGGGCTCGCCCACGTCGAACCTTGGATGACGCAGCAGAGCTGGAAGCTCCAGCGAGGAGCGTCGCCCGACCGAGGCTGTTACTTCCGGGATCGAGGAGAGCGTGTCCATGATGCCGCCCGGTATCTCGAGCCCGCCTTGGAGCGTATCCGCCGCTCCGATGGCCTCGACCTTGTAGGGCGCTCGCAACGGACGGCCATCGAGCAGGATCCGGCCGTCCTCGCCGGCAAAGGCGCTTCCGGCCCCGATGCGTAGGCCGTTGATGGCGATGGCTTCGGCGCCGGCATCGCGCAATTCCTGCACGATGTCGACGAAGCGCTCGTAATCGAGTCTGCGGCCTGGGTCGTCGATGGTCAGCAGGATCCCGGGGCCTCGCACCGGAACAGTGCCGGCGAGCACCGAAAGCGCGGCCAGTCGTGAGTTGGCGGCCTCTTCGGCCGACTCGCCGCGCTGGGTGGACGTCTCCAAATCCTGCAGTTGGAGCCGAAGAGTCGAGATCTCGTCCCGGAGGAGGTCGGCCTCGGTGGTCAGGCCCGACAGAATGCGCGCCAGGTCGGCTTCGCTCGCGGTGCGGAGCCGGGATTCGAGGTCCTTGCGTCCGGCGAACCGGCTGACGAAGGCGAA
>JAHWKP010000040.1 GCA_019347775.1 Actinomycetota bacterium
CGGCGCCCGCATCCTGATCACCACCCTCACCAAGAAGATGGCCGAGGACCTCACCGAGTACCTCCTCGAGATGGGACTGCGCGTGCGCTACCTGCACTCCGAGGTCGACACCATCGAGCGCATCGAGATCCTGCGCGACCTGAGGCTGGGCGAGTTCGACGTCCTCGTCGGCATCAACCTCCTCCGAGAGGGACTGGACCTGCCGGAGGTGTCGCTCGTCGCCATCCTCGACGCCGACAAGGAGGGCTTCCTGCGGTCGGAAACGTCTTTGATCCAAACGATCGGCCGGGCGGCCCGAAACGTGGAGGGCTCGGTGATCATGTACGCCGACACCGTGACCGACTCCATGCGACGGGCCATCTCCGAGACGCAACGGCGACGGCAGGTGCAGATCGCCTACAACGCCGAGCACGGGATCAATCCCCAGACCATCCGCAAGGCGGTCACCGACATCCTCGCCCAGCTGCGCACGTCGGACACCGCTCCCGTGCCGGGGCAGGGCAAGCGCTCACGTCTGCGAGACGACCGACGCCGGCGCTCGGGTCCGGCCACCGACCTCGGCGAGCTGCCCCAGGAGGAACTCGGCCGCCTCATCCAGACCCTGGAGGAGGAGATGCACGAGGCCGCCAAGGACCTCCAGTTCGAGTACGCCGCCCGCCTCCGCGACGAGATCAACGACCTCCGCCGAGAGCTCAAGACCGCCCTCCGCTAGCTCCAAGCCGCGGGCGCGGCGGCGCCCCGGCAGCACGTATCTTTAGTCAGTGGCTGACAAGCTTGTAATTCGGGGAGCGAGGGAGCACAACCTCAAGGACGTCTCCCTCGAGCTGCCCCGCGACAAGCTGATCGTCTTCACCGGCCTGTCGGGCTCGGGCAAGTCGTCTCTGGCCTTCGACACCGTCTACGCCGAGGGTCAGCGCCGTTACGTCGAGTCGCTGTCGGCTTATGCCCGCCAGTTCCTCGGGCAGATGGACAAGCCCGACGTCGACTTCATCGAGGGCCTGTCGCCGGCCATCTCGATCGACCAGAAGTCGGCGTCCCGCAATCCCCGCTCCACCGTCGGGACCATCACTGAGATCTACGACTACCTGCGCCTGCTGTATGCCCGCATCGGGCTGCCCCACTGCCCGGAGTGCGGTGAGGTCGTCAGCCGCCAGACGCCGCAGCAGATCGTCGACCGCATCCTCGAGCTTCCCAACGGAACCCGCTTCCAGGTTCTCGCGCCGGTCGTCCGGGGCCGCAAGGGTGAGTACGACGGATTGCTCGACGACCTCGCCCGCCAGGGCTTCACCCGCGCCCGCGTCGACGGCGAAGTAGTCGAGCTCTCGTCGAAGGACTCGGGGGCCACCGCCAAGCTGGCCCGCTACGAGCAGCACACCATCGAGGTCGTCGTTGACCGGCTGGTCCTGCGCGAAGGCATCGAACGCCGGCTCACGGACTCCCTAGAGACCGCCCTGCGCCTCGCCGAGGGCACGGCCGAGATCCAGATCGTTCCCAAGAAGGGCGAGGAGGTCGACGAGGCCGCCGGCGAGAGCGACACGCTGACCTTCAGCCAGCACCTGGCCTGCCCGAACTGCGGAATCTCGTTCCAGGAGCTGGCGCCCCGGAGCTTCTCCTTCAACTCGCCTTACGGTGCCTGCCCAGTCTGCGACGGGCTGGGCACCAAGTACGAGGTCGACCCGGACCTCGTGATCCCGAACCCGGATCTCTCCATCGAGGACGGTGCCATCGCCCCGTGGTCGGGCCACCGCGGTGAGTTCTTCTCCCGCGTTCTGGCCTCCATCGCCGAGGCTCACGGCTTCTCACTGTCGACTCCGTGGAAGAAGCTCACCAAGAAGGCCCAGAAGGTCGTCCTCCACGGCGCCGGACCCAAGCCGGTGACGGTGAAGTACCGCAACCGGTACGGGCGCACCCGTTCGTACACGACGGGTTACGAGGGAGCCATCCCCTGGCTGCAGCGGCGACACAGCGAAACCGACTCCGAGCACCAGCGGGAGTGGGTCGAGGGATACACGCGCGAAGTCCCTTGCCCCGAGTGTGGCGGCGCCAGGCTCAAGCCGGAGTCGCTGGCCGTGACGGTCGGGGGAATGAACATCCATCAGCTGTGCTCACAGTCGATCCGCGGCTCGTACGAAGTTCTCGAGTCCATCGAGCTGAGCCAGCGTGACCACCTCATCGCCGACCGGGTTCTGCGGGAGGTCCGGGCCCGGCTGAAGTTCCTGCTCGACGTGGGGCTCGACTACCTGACCATGCACCGCTCGGCCGGAACGCTGGCCGGCGGAGAGGCCCAGCGCATCAGGCTGGCCTCGCAGATCGGAAGCGGGCTGGTCGGCGTCCTCTACGTGCTCGACGAGCCTTCCATCGGCCTGCACCAGCGCGACAACCGCCGTCTCATCGACACGCTGCTGCGGCTGCGGGACCTGCCGAACACCGTCATAGTCGTCGAGCACGACGAAGAGACCATCCGCATCGCCGACCACGTCGTCGACATCGGCCCGGGAGCGGGAGAGCACGGCGGCGAAATCGTCGTATCCGGAACCGTGGCCGACCTCTTGAAGTCCAAGCGCTCGGTCACCGGCCAGTACCTCAGCGGGAAGAAGTCGATTCCCGTCCCTGAGATGCGCCGCAGCCCAGGCGAGGAGTGGCTCGTGGTGCGAGGGGCAAAGGAGAACAACCTGCGCGACGTCGACGTGGAGTTCCCCCTCGGCTGCTTCGTGTGCGTCACGGGTGTGTCGGGATCGGGCAAGTCGACTCTCGTCAACGACATCCTCTATCGGGCCCTGATGAACAAGGTCTACCGGTCGCGCATGGTCCCCGGTCGGCACAAGACGATCGAGGGTGAGGAGTTGCTGGACAAGGTCGTCAACATCGACCAGTCGCCCATTGGGCGGACGCCCCGCTCCAACCCCGCCACCTATACGGGCGTCTTTGACGGCATCCGCCGTCTGTTCAGTCAGACCCAAGAGGCCCGCGTCCGCGGTTACCAGCCGGGGCGCTTCTCGTTCAACGTCAACGGCGGCCGCTGCGACGCCTGCTCAGGCGACGGCACGATCAAGATCGAAATGCATTTCCTGCCCGACGTGTACGTGCCGTGTGAGGTGTGCCAGGGCGCCCGCTACAACCGCGACACGCTCGACATCACATTCAAGGGCAAGAACATCGCCGAGGTGCTCGACATGCCGTGCGAGGAGGCGCTGGAGTTCTTCTCCAACCAGCCTGTCATCGCCCGTCACATGCAGACGATCGTGGATGTCGGTCTGGGATACGTCCGACTGGGTCAGTCGGCGCCGACGCTCTCGGGGGGAGAGGCCCAGCGGGTCAAGCTCTCGTCCGAGCTTTCCAAGCGGCCGACCGGCCACACCATCTACATCCTCGACGAGCCCACCACCGGGCTTCACTTCGAGGACGTTCGCAAACTGCTCACCGTGCTGAGCCGTTTGGTCGACCAAGGCAACACAGTGCTGGTGATCGAGCACAACCTCGATGTCATCAAGACAGCCGACTGGCTCATCGACCTCGGCCCGGAGGGCGGCGACGGCGGAGGCCTCGTCATCGCCGAGGGCCCGCCCGAGCGAGTGGCCAAAACCTCCGAGAGCCACACCGGCCGTTACCTGGCGCCGCTACTCGGCCTCTAGGTGATGGCGAGCATGCGCTCGAGGGCTACTCGGGCCCAGTGAGCGGTGTCCTCGGGGACGCTTATCTGGTTCACGACACGGCCGGCCACTAGTTCCTCGAGCACCCAGCAGAGGTGGGCGGCGTCGATGCGGAACATCGTCGAGCACGGACAGATCAGCGGATCCAGCGAGAACACGGTCTTGCCCTCCGCCTCGGCTTCGGCGGCGAGCCGCTGTACCAGGTGGATTTCGGTGCCGACCGCGATGGTCGATCCCTCAGGGGCTGCCTTCACTGCCTTGATGATGAAGTCGGTGGAGCCGACTTGGTCGGCCATCTCGACCACCTCGCGGGCGCACTCCGGGTGCACCACGACCATTACGCCGGGGTGATCGCGCCGCGCCTCTTCGATGTGCTGGGGGCGGAAGCGCTGGTGCACCGAGCAGTGACCCTTCCAGAGGAGGAATGTTGCGTCTTTGACGTCGGCCTCCTCGAGACCGCCGAGTTCCAGCTTCGGATTCCAGACCCGCATATCGGCGTCGGTGAAGCCCATGGCGTGGCCGGTGTTGCGCCCCAGGTGCTGGTCCGGAAAGAACAGCACCTTGTCGCCACGCGCCAAAGCCCAATCCAGGACGGCGCGGGCGTTGGTCGAGGTGCAGACCGCACCGCCCTTCTCGCCGACGAAGGCCTTCAACGCGGCCGAGGAGTTCATGTAGGTGATCGGTACGACCCGGTCGATGTCGGTTACCCGGGTAATCTCGTCCCAGGCCTCTTCGACCGACTCGAGGTCGGCCATGTCCGCCATCGAGCAGCCGGCGTTGAGGTCCGGCAGCATGACGACCTGCTCGGGCTTGGTCAGCACGTCGGCGGACTCGGCCATGAAGTGGACGCCGCAGAAAACGATGTGACGGGCGTCGCTCTCACTGGCGATCCGGGCCAAGGCGTAGGAGTCACCCCGGGCGTCGGCCCAGACCATGACTTCCTCGCGCTGGTAGTGGTGGCCGAGGATCAGCAGCGAATCGCCGAGGTGATCCTTGGCCGCTTGGATGCGCTCTGCGAGCGCGTCGGGGCTGGCATCGGTGTATCCCGCGGGGAGCGGGCCCTGTAGCCGTAGCACTGGCTTTCCTCCGTGATGTGGAGACGGCGGACCAGCCGCAAGCCTCGTTTGAAGTCCCGATATGACCGGCGAGGACAGCCTGGTCGCCACTCGCGGGGTTGTCGGTCTCGGGACAGATATGTGCCGGATACCAGGCCGGCAAGACAATTGTACCGCCGCTGCGGTTCGCAGAGGGTCCACGCCGCTGTCTTCAGGCAACGTTCACGACCATCGGCGTAACCTCCGAACGTGGCTACCGACACCGGCCTCGGCACCGACGTCGTCGAGCGCTCCGTCTCGTTCGTGAGCGATGGACTTCGCCTGAGCGGTCATCTCCGGGAGCCCGCCGACGGCCAGCCGCTGCCGGCGCTGGTCTTCACGGGTCCGTTCAGTGGAGTGAAGGAACAGGTCGTGGGCACCTACGCCACCCGGCTGGCGGACGCGGGCTACGTCACGCTGGCCTTCGACCACCGCAACTTCGGCGAGAGCGAGGGCGAGCCCCGCCAGCACGAGGACTCAGCCGGCAAGCTGGCCGACCTGCGCGACGCCGTCAGCTGGCTATCGGCGCGGGAGGGAGTCGACCCGGCCCGGATCGGGGTCGTCGGTGTCTGCCTGGGCGGCGGCTACGCCCTCCGATTCGCGGGATTCGATCCCCGGGTCTCGGCGCTGGCCACCGTCGCCGGCGGCTACAACGACCCCGCGGCGATGCGCGCCGGGATGGGAGCCGACTCCTACCGCGGCGTCCTGCGGTCGATGCTTGACATCGCCGCCGAAGACCAGCGCAGCGGATCGACCTCCTATGTCGCGGCGGTGGCACCCGAGGGCGAGGAGGCCGTGATGGGCGGAGCCGAGCCCTTCGAGTACTACGGGACCGAGAGGTCAACCAGCCCCGGCTGGGTGAACCGGGTCACCCGTACATCGGTCTATGAACTGCTGACTGCGGATTTGGCTCGGGGCGCCGACTTCATCTCGCCGACGCCGTGGCTGCTCGTGCACGGACGCACCGACGCCTACTGCTCGCCCGACGGCGCGCAAGCGACGTTCGACCGCGCTTCGGATCCCAAGCGGCTGGTATGGCTGGATACCACCAACCACATCGACCTCTACGACGTTCCCGAATTCGTCGAGCCCGCCATCGCCGAGATCACCGCCTGGTTCAACAAGCACCTCTGATTCGGGTCGAGGCGAGAGGCCGCGACAATGGGCCAGTGACACCGCCCAGACCTGAGACGGGGAGCATCCCTGACGGTCCGGGCTCGTATCAGTTCAAGGACAAGGACGGGCGGGTCATCTACGTGGGCAAGGCGGCCTCGCTGCGCAGTCGGGTCGGCAGCTACTTCCAGGCCCCGGCCGGCCTTCCGCCCCGGACCGCCCAGATGGTGGCCGCGGCCCAGAGCGTCGAGTGGATTCAGGTGGCGAACAACGTCGAGGCCCTGATGCTCGAGTACAGCCTCATCAAGAAGCACCGCCCCCGCTTCAATATCCGGCTGCGGGACGACAAGAGCTACCCGTGGCTCGCGGTGACCACGCCCGCGGACGAGTGGCCGCGCGCCATGGTCCTGCGCGGCCGAAAGCGCAAGGGCGTCGTCTATTTCGGCCCGTATGCGCACGCCTACGCCATCCGCGAAACGCTCGACCTGCTCCTGCGGACGTTCCCTATCCGCACGTGCTCGGACACCAAACTGGCCCGGCATCAGCGCCAGGGCAGGCCCTGCCTTCTGTTCCACATCGAGAAGTGCACCGCCCCGTGCGTCGGCAACATCGACCAACAGGTCTACGGCGAGCTCGTGAACGACCTGCTGCGCTTCCTCGACGGCGAGACCCAGCCGGTGATCGACCGGCTCGAGGCGAGCATGAACGCGGCGGCCGACGAACTCGACTACGAGCGGGCGGCGCGGATCCGCGACCGCCTCGCAACGGTCCGAAAGGCGGTCGAGCGCCAGCAGATGGTCACGGAGAAGCCGGAGGACTTCGACCTCATCGGCCTCGCCGAGGACAACCTCGAAGCCGCGGTCCAGGTCTTCCACGTTCGGCGCGGTCGAGTCGTCGGGCGCAACGGTTTCATCCTGGACAAGGTGGAGGACCTCAGCCGGCCGCAGCTCGTCGGTCACGTCCTCGAGCAGCTGTACGCCGAAGCCGCCATCGCCAAGGGCCGCGCCCGGCGATCTGTAGACGACGGCGGAGCGGTGTGGGTAGAGAGCACGGCGGACGCTCTGTGGGGAGGAGCGCAGGAGGAGGGCGGGACAGACGTCCCGCGACAGATCCTGGTTCCGGACGAGCCGGACGACTGCTCGGTCTACGAGGAGCTGTTGAGTCAGGCGCGCGGGGGACCGGTCACGATCCGGATTCCGCAGCGCGGCTCCAAGCGCGCCCTCGCCGAGACCGTCACCCGGAACGCGGCCGACGCCTTCCAGCGCCACCGGCTGCGCCGCAGCTCCGACCACAACAGCCGGGCCCGGGCCCTGACCGCGCTGCAGGACGAGCTCGGCCTGCCCGACGCGCCGCTTCGGATCGAGTGCTTCGACATGAGCCACATCCAGGGGCGCGACTACGTCGGTTCGATGGTCGTGATGGAAGACGGTCTCCCTAAGAAGTCCGACTATCGACGGTTCAAGGTCCGCACCGTCGAGGGCAATGACGACTACGCGGCGATGGAGGAGGTCATTCGCCGGCGCCTCGGCGCGCTGAAGGCCGAGCGGGATCGCGCCGCCCGGCCAGAGTCCGAAGAGGAAGGCAGTCCTCGCCGGCCCGCCAAGTTCTCCTATCCACCGCAGCTGCTCCTCGTCGACGGTGGCAAGGGCCAACTGGGCGTAGCCACCCGGGTCGTCGAGGAAATGGGACTGGCCGACGAGATTCCCGTGGCCGCCCTCGCCAAACAGTTCGAGGAAGTGTTCGTTCCCGGTTCGGCTGACCCGGTGAGGATCCCGCGCCAGTCGGAGGCGCTGTATCTCCTACAGCGGGTACGGGACGAGGCCCACCGCTTCGCCGTCGATTATCACCGGAACGTGCGGGGCAAGCGCATGACCACCAGCGTGCTCGACGACGTACCCGGCCTCGGGCCGACCCGTCGCAAGCGCCTGATCAAGGAATTCGGCGGCATCAAGGCGATCAAGGAAGCGCCGCTCGAAAGGTTGGAAGGCCTGAAGTGGCTGCCGAGCGCCGTCGCCAAGGCTCTTTACGACAAGCTGCACACGCCGTCATGAAGCAAGTGTGGGAGGACGTCGCTGAGTGGTGGCAGGAGAAGTTCACGGACGGTGCCGACCCCGAATACGCCGAGCAGATCTTCCCGCTCGTCGGCAGCGAACTCGAGTTACTCCAGCCGGAGCGGGTGGTAGACGTCGGAACGGGAGAGGGCCAACTCGCCCGTCTGGCCGCGGCCATGGGCGCCCACGTCGTCGGGCTCGATCCGGCCACCGCGCAACTGGCTGTCGCGTCCGAGCGAGGTGGTGTCGTTGACTACGTCGCCGGCCTGGCGGCAGGGCTCCCGGTTCGAGCTGGCTCGGTCGATGCGGTGATCGCCTGCTTGGTTTTCGAGCACATCGAGGACGTCGACGCGGCCATCGCCGAGGTGGGCCGCGTCCTGCGGCCCGGGGGGTGGTTTCTCTTCGTCCTCAACCATCCGCTGCTCCAGACGCCCGGATCCGGCTGGATCGACGACCACATTCTCGATGAGCAGTACTGGCGCATCGGGGCCTACCTGGTGGAGGACGTCACCGAGGAAGAAGTCGATCCCGGCGTCATGCTCCCCTTCGTCCACCGGCCCCTCTCGAGATATATCAACGCCATGGCTGCCCACGACATGCTGGTCAACCGAATGGATGAACCTGCTCCTCCGCCCGGCTTCTTGGCGCGGGCTGAGGAGTACCGCCAAGCCGCCAGCATCCCCCGGATGCTGTACTTGCGTGCGGTGAAGCTCTGATGGCAGGTAACCCGAGGAGCACCGACGAGTTGGAGCGCGAGGCCGCCGAAGGCGCTCAGGCCGACTACGTGATTGTCACCGGCCTGTCGGGCGCGGGCCGGTCCACGGCGGGCACCACCCTGGAGGATCTCGGCTGGGAGGTCATCGACAACCTGCCGGCTCGACTCATCCCGGAGATCAAGGGGTCGGGGCGGATCTGCCTGGTGGTGGGGCGCAACCTCGGAGAGGACGACCTGGCCGACCTGCAGCGGGCCGTGCAGAAGTTGCGGGCCGAGGGAGACCGGGTGCGCATGGTCTTCCTCGAGGCATCCGACGACGTGCTGGTCCAGCGCTTCGAGAAGAACCGGCGGCGCCACCCCGTGAGCGGCGGAAGCGTGGCCGACGCCATCGAGGAGGAGCGCCGCCTCCTCGCCCCGATCAAGGGCGAGTCCGATCTAGTCGTAGACACCAGTCGCTTGAATGTGCACGAGCTCCGCGACCGGCTGCGCCAGGCGTTTGACAGCGAGGACCCGGCTGGCAGCATGCAGACGTCGGTGGTGTCGTTCGGTTATGGCAACGGATTGCCACTCGATGTCGACCTGGTGCTCGATTGCCGCTTTCTGCCGAACCCTTACTGGGTCGACGAGCTGCGCCCCCAGACCGGACTCGATGCGCCGGTCCGCGACTACGTGCTCTCGGCTAGCAAGGCGCAGGATTTCCTGCAGCGCGTCGATCATCTCTTCGAGCTCGTCCTGCCCGGTTACGTGGACGAAGGCAAGTCGTATCTCACGGTGGCCGTCGGCTGCACGGGCGGCCGACACCGGTCGGTCGCGCTGGCGGAGGAGATCGGTGCGTTGATGCGGGCGCGGGGCTTCTCGCCGACGGTCGTGCACCGTGACCTGGATGTAGCCCTGTGACCTCGGAGCGCCCGCGCGTCGTCGCCATCGGCGGCGGGCACGGGCTGGCAGCCACCCTCAAGGCCGCGCGTACCTACGCCGGAGACCTCACTGCGGTCGTGTCCGTCGCCGACGATGGCGGCTCCAGCGGCCGGTTACGGGCCGCTTTGGGGATCCCGGCGCCCGGAGACCTGCGGCGCTGTCTGGTCGCGTTGGCTGAGGACCCCCAGAGCCTGTGGGCCCGTGCCTTCGAGCACCGCTTCGAGTCGGGAGAGCTCGAGGGACACGCCGTCGGCAATCTCGTGATCGCAGGCCTGGCCGCTACTACCGGCAGCTTCGTCGAAGCTCTGGCCGCAGCCGGCCGGATCGTGGGTGCGGCAGGCAAGGTGCTGCCGGCCACGGAGGCGGCGGTGGTCCTCAAGGCTGAATCCTCCGACGGTGAGGTAGAGGGACAGCTCGCCGTCAGCCTGCACGGTCGCATCAGCCGGGTCGCCATCGTTCCCCCCGATGCCAGAGCCACGCCCGATGCCGTGGCCGCCGTCGAAGCCGCCGACCAGATCGTGCTGGGGCCCGGGTCGCTATACACGAGCGTGCTCGCGGCGTTGGCGGTGCGGGACCTGGGTACGGCCGTGGCCAAGGCGAAGAAGAACGTCGTATACGTCGCCAATCTGCGCCCTCAGGAGCCGGAGACATCCGGTTATGACGTCGAGGCCCACGTCGCCGCCCTGAGGGCGCACGGCATCGAGCCCGGTTCGGTGATCCCGCCCGAGGGGATGGCCGATAAGAGCGGCTCGGGACATGACGCACAGCGCCTGGCTGCCGCACTGCGTGAGTTGGTGCGATAAACCTAATGAGAAGGCATTCGACGACGCGAAAGGCGAGCCAGTGACGGTACGCGTAGGGATTAACGGGATCGGGCGGATAGGACGCAACTTCCTGCGTGCTGTTCTAGCCAACGGCCAGGGCGAGGTAGAGGTGGTGGCCGCCAATGATCTGCTGCCGCTCTCCGCGGTCGCATATCTGCTCGAGTACGACTCGGTCTTCGGGCGCCTGTCCGACAAGGTCGAGGCTTCGGAGGGCGAACTCAAGGTCGGCGACCGCTCTATCAAGATGTTCGCCGAGCGTGAGCCCAAGGAGATTCCGTGGGCCGACGTCGGCGCGCAGATCGTGGTGGAGTCCACAGGACTGTTCACCGAACGAGGTAAGGCCGCCGCCCACCTGGACGGCGGTGCCGAGCGAGTCGTCATCAGTGCCCCTGGAAAGGAGGTCGACGGCACCTTCGTCTACGGCGTCAACCACGAGGACTTCGACGCCTCCAAGCACCAGGTGATCTCCAACGCCAGCTGCACCACCAATTGCTTCGTACCGATGGTGAAGGTCCTGGACGACGCCTTCGGCGTGGACAAGGGCCTGATGACCACGATCCACGCCTACACGGCCACCCAGGCGATCGTCGACGGCGCGTCGCGGGAGAAGGACATGCGCTCCAGCCGCGCCGCTGCGATGAATGTCATTCCAGCGACGACCGGCGCGGCCAAGGCCACCAGCCTCGTGTTGGAGTCCATGAAGGGCCGCCTGGATGGCCAGGCATTGCGGGTTCCCGTGCCGGACGGATCGTTTACCGACTTCACGTGCCAGCTCAACAAGGAGGCCAGGGTCGACGAGATCAACGAGGCCTTCCGGGCCGCGGCCTCCTCGGGGCCGCTCGCTAACGGGGTGCTCGTGTACTCGACTGACCCGATCGTCTCCAGCGACATCGTGGGCAGCGCGGCTTCGTGCACCTTCGACGCCCCGCTGACCATGGCCATCGGAAACCTGGCGAAGGTCGGCGGCTGGTACGACAACGAGTGGGGCTACTCCAACCGCCTGGTCGACCTGATCCGCCATATCGGGAGTGGCTCCTGAGCGCTTCGCTCCCGCAACTCGAGGACCTGCCCGACCCATCGGGCAAGCGGGTCCTTCTGCGGGCCGACTTCAACGTTCCGCTGGAGGATGGCGCGGTCGTCGACGACATGCGCATCCGCGCCGCGTTGCCGACGATCAAGTGGCTTCAAGAGGCCGGCGCCCAGGTGACTGCGTGTTCGCATCTCGGCCGCCCCAAGGGAAAGCCCGATCCCCAGTACGGGATGGGCCCGGTGCGGAGACGTCTGACCGACCTGGCACCTGGCGTGGAGCTCATGGAGAACCTCCGCTTCGATCCGGGTGAGGAGGGCAACGACCCGTCGTTCGTCGACCGGCTCGTCGAGGGCCAG
>JAHWKP010000041.1 GCA_019347775.1 Actinomycetota bacterium
GCTCGCAACCGGGCGAGCTCCCCGGACGTGTCCGTGCTCGTGCCCGGCGTCTGACAGTCCCGGCCCGACCCGGACCCCATGGCCCGCATCATCAGGAGCATCGAGAGCGGGCAGAGAGCGAGCACGAGCAGCGGCGTTGCCGTGGCGACCAGGCTCGGGGCGAAGGCGTACACGCCCACACCCACCGCCGCCAGCGCCGCCAGCGCCTTCCAGTTCAAGCACTTCATGTGTCGATCCTCTCGTCGGTGTGGCCGGCGCACGACTCATGCATGCGGTCGTGCAGGGCACGGTCGTCGGGTGACAGTTGCCGCGACATCTCGGCGTGCACGTCGTTCATGTCCCGCCGGTGGTGGCCGGCGCCCATGTGGGCGTGGCGCTCCATCTCGTCGTGCATGGACGTCTCGTCGTGCATGGACCGCATGTCTTCGGCCGGGTCGTCGTCAGCGCCGGCCACGCCCACGACGCCGACGGCGACGACAGTGGTGGCGGCGGCGAGTAGGCGCTTCAGGCGTCCGTCCATCAGTTCCTCCTTTTCGAGCCTCGCGACGAGGCCGGTTCGGCTGGCGGTGCCACCCGTGAAGTGGCGTGTCTGGGCCGCGCTAGTGCGCGGCTAGACCAGGCGAGGAGGTCGTTCGAGACCGTCGGCGATGAGCCGGGTCAAGAACCTGAACCGTCGTGGGCGCAGCTCCGAGCTGATCTGGGCGGCGAGAAGGGCGACGGCGGCAGCGAGAACGGCGAACACGCAAGCGCCGGCAGCCAGGACGCCCAACTCGCAGTCGGCACAGTCCGCCATCGGCATCCCCATCGCCAGCGGTATGCCGGTCAACAGGATCACGAGGACGAGGACGAGGACCAGCAACTGCTTCACGACGCAACCAGCGTACCGGCTGTCACCGTCGTGCAGAGATGCGGCGGGACCACACCCCGGTGGTGGAGACGATGGGATTCGAACCCACGACCCCCTGCTTGCAAAGCAGATCAGAGGCCGTCCTGATGCTCTCGCTACGTGTCGATGGGTGCCACCGACCATCATCGAGTTCGGCGAATAGGCCAGGTCAGCAGGGGTTCGGTCGTCCGAGTCGGTCCGGTTGGATCACGCGTCACCGCGCACCGTGCGTGTCGGTCCACCCACTCCCATTGGCTACGTTCGTGGCTACGTCGACGCTTGCGATCTGCGCATCGCTCACTTTCTCGTTGATGTCGCTTGGCAACCGAGCGATACTGGGCGGGTGCCGGCGAAGGCTCCCCCGTTGCTTCCGGTCTTCCGGTCCCGACTGCAAGGCGAAATCCTGGCCCTGACGCTGCCCGATCCCGACCGGGAGTGGACCATCGACGAACTGGCCGAGCGAACGAATGAGCCGTACCAGACGGTCGCCACCGAGATCCGGCGCCTCCAGCAAGGCGACCTCCTCACCGCCGATACGGTCGGACGCACCAAGTTGCTGAAGGCCAACCGGGAGAGCCCGTACCTGCGGCCGTTGTCCCAGCTGGCGACGATGGCCTTCGGCCCGCCGACCGTGATCGCCGAGGAGTTCGCACCCGTCGACGGCATCGAGGCCATCTTCGTCTACGGGTCATGGGCTGCTCGCTACGAAGGCGAGGCGGGGCCGTCGCCGCAGGACATCGATGTTCTAGTCCTTGGGCGGCCCGACCGTGACGACGTGTTTGACGCCGCCCAGCGCGCGCAAAGTCGGCTCGGACGCGAGGTCAACGTGACGCAACGCACCCGCCGGCAGTGGGAGACGGCAATCGACGGCTTCACCGAGCAAGTCCGGTCCTCACCGATGGTCGAGGTCCCCTATCGTCCGACCGATGGCCAGGTGGAACAAGGGCAGTGAGGTCATCGAGCGGCTGCTTGAGGACCGTCACCTCGAAGAGGTCCCGGCCGATGCCGACACCGCCGAGCGGCTGATCGCTACCGCACGCCGGCACATCTCCTCGGCGACCAGCAACGCCGAATCCGACCCCGAGGGCGCATTCGCCCTGGCCTACGACGCCGCCCGCAAGACGGCCACTGCGCTGCTCGCCCACCAAGGCCTCCGCCCCACCTCGACGGGCGGTCACATCGCCGTGGCCGACGCCATCAACGCCCAGTTCCCCGGCATAGAGGGTCTCAAGTCGATCGACCGGCTACGCCGGCGCCGCAACCAGGCCGAGTACCCCGATCCCCGTGACTACGACCCGGTGACGACCGACGAGGTCGACGACGCAGTCGCTGCGGCGAGCGCGTGCGTGGACGCGGCCGAGAAGCTCCTCGCCGCACCGCAGCTCGGTTTGTTCCGCTAGCGCCCGACAAGGCCCGCCATCGCAGGAGGCCAAACCACGGCGGTCAGGTGGCCTTGGCCACCGTGGCGATTTCGTCCGCTATCTCCACCAGCGTCATCACGCCCGTGTTCAGCGCCTTGAGGTCAGCAAGCGTTGGACTCGCGCCCAGAACATCGTCCTTGGTCAGGCGGTGCCAGATCGGAAGGATGACCTTCGCGCCGCTGGCGCGTTGCTTGGCCACCAGGCCATCGAGCTCAGCTTGTGGCCACTCCTTTCGAAAGAAGTCGGGCGACAAGATGATCACCCCAAATCGTGAACCCGCGAGTCCGCGGTCGATGCTGCGCCGAAGACCATCCCCGACGGTCAAGGTGAAGTCGTCGTACCACACGTTGACTCCGCGCTCGATGAGCAGCTCCGCGAGCGGACGCGCCACCGCTTCCTTGTCCTCCGATGCGTGGGAGATGAAGACGTCGTACACCGACGACGGCGTGTCTCCCGGGACGGCACCAAGGATGCCAGTCCTAACCGGACGAAACTGATGTTCCGCCGCCGTAGCTCGGCTCTGAAGCTGCTTGATGGCGCGCTTCTGCTCCTCATCCTGCTTCCTGCCGAGTCTCGCTTCGGCGATGTGAAGCGACTTCTGCTTGGCGGCGAGCTTCTTCTCGAGATCTGCCCGCCGCTTCTCCGCCGCTACAGCTGATTTCGCCTGTCGGTCAGCTTCCTTGATCCGGCTCGCCGCCGACGTGGACGTTGATGCCCTGGGTGCGCGCTCGCGGTTGCTGGCCTCCTTCTCCCGCGCGCTCGCGACCTTGGAGGACTCCACGGCGATCTTCTGGTGGAGCCCTTGCACGTCCTTCCTCAGGCGGTCGAGCTCGGCCTGGGAACTCACCGAATCCTAGATCCGTCGATGGAATCGTTACCGCAGGGCACCGTCGTCGTCATCGCTGGCTCCGTTTGAGGGGTCGTTGACGTGAATCGCTGACCTGCATGATCAGCCAGTCGGACGAAGCCGCTCGTGCTTGATCTGCATGTCCAGCTCGTTGATCGGCAGGTATTCATCGCGACCATGGCGTGCGAGTGTCCGGTAGTGGCGGTACATCCTGCTGGACACGGTTGCGTGGCCTTCGCTGGTCAGCTCCGCATTGAGTTCCTCCAGAGACGGCGGACCTCCGGGTCGGCTGAAGACCTCCCATCCGGCGACAGCGTCGGCGTTCTTGGCGTTTGGCATGGTGCCTCCTTTCGGCCCATGGAACGGTAAGCGGTCGTGCTTGCGGAGTGGTGGATGGTGCACGAGTAGTGCCGGTTCCTGACCGTTAGCGCTAGCTCAAACGGGTTGAAAGTTTCCGCGCGCAGTATCCACCACTCCGCGCGCGCCAGCCCGTAGCGTGCGACGCATGGCTCGACCAAAGGTGCACCACGAAGACCGCGTCACCACTGCGTTCAGGCTTCCGAAGGACCTGCACGCAAAGCTCACCGAAGCCGCCGCTGAACGAGACCTGTCCGCCAACTTCCTCGCCGTCAAGGCGCTGGAGGAGTTCCTGGACAACCTCGTGCCCGCCGACCAACTTCGGCTCACGCGGAACGCCTCCTGATTGCGGTTCAGCGAGGGACCGACGGGCCGGTCTATGGATGGGCCGGCCCGTAGCGGGCGGTCGAAGACGCTGAGCCTGCCGACGCCAGCACCTCCGAGCGAGCACTCGATTCCTGACGTCAGTCGCCTTTGCCGAGGAGCTCGCCCGGATCGAGTCGCTCAAGCTTCCCAAAGTCGTTCCCGCCTTCGGCCGGATGGTGACCGTCGCGGCGCGCCGTCTCGTTGCGCTCGATGATCGGCTCGACGTGATCGTTCGCCTCGGCCAGTAGCCGAAGCACGGAGTCAGGATCTTGCCCGGCCAAGGCCTGGAAGCCGGTCGGAGTGAGCTTGACCAGCTCGACGAGCAAGCCAGCCATCTGCTGGATGACGTCGTCGGCCGGCGTCGCTCGTTGCGCGAGGCGCACGTCGCGCAGAGCGCGCCGACGGAGGTCGAGCTGCTCGTCGAACTCCGGCCGGGTCACCCGGCCGAGTGGCCAGTACACCGCCTTGTGGGTGGCGTCTTCGTCGTCCTCGGAGGCGAGCAGCTCGCGGATTCGGTCGACGAAGGCCTCCCATCCCATCGGCGTCCCTATGACGATCGACAGCAGCTCAGCGAGATTGCCTCGGGCACCCTCGGGTGAGTGCTCCAGTCCCGGCGTGGCCAGCGGCGCCGTCATCGACGGCGGGGGCGTGAAGAACCACGCGAGCGGGACGTCGAAGCAGCGGGCGAACGCGGCGACCTCGCCGACATCGAGGTTGCGCTTGCGCTCGCTGTCGAAGGTCCTTTCGATCGCCGACACACCGGCCTGCTTCAGCTTGTAGCCCAGATACGGCGCCAGCTCGTCGCTGGTCTGATCCTGGGTCCAGCCCTTCTCTTCTCGGGCGCGGACCCGGTGAGGCACTGAACGGGTCTGTTTCCATCCCCAGCCTTATGCCACGACCGGTGTCCGCTCCACTGATCGGAGGTACGGCCATGCCCTCCATAGGCCACCCACCCACGTTCGCCGGGTGGCAGACGTCGAGCCGCGATGTTCACGTCACCGACTGTCCGGACGGCGCTCTGGTGATCTCCCGCCCGGCGCGCGCCTCGATCAAACGTCTAGGGACGACGGCGTGGGTCGTACTCGAGCTACTCGCGCTCGACGCTGTCGTCGACGACGGCGCGCTCGTTACCCGGACGTCCGCCCGATCGATTGCCGAAGCCATGTCGGTAAGCAACACTGCCGCCTCGACCGCCGGGGCCATCTGATGGGCGCACCTCGCCGGCTTGGAGGACCGATCGACCAGTGCCGCCATCCCGCCGGTGGCGTACTTGCGCAGCCAGTCGTGCACCGTCTGGCGGGCCACGCCGTTGCGCCGGGCGACGTCGACGACCGTCGCCCCCTCGAGCACTTCTCGCACTGCCGCATAGCGCTGTTCCACCACACCCAACTCCACGAGCACGACCGGCCTCCCACGTGTCTGCGAACGCGAACGACCACAGCGAAGGAGGAGGCAACCGCCCCGTGGTGGACCCTCAGACGGGCGCGAGTGTCAGGCAGGTCCCGGAGCCACTGTCGCCCAGGAGCCGGAGCCGCGTCCGGAAAGTGTCAGGCAGGAGCCGGAGCCACGGTGTCCATCATGAGCCGGGCTCGCACAACGTAGCCAACTGGCGATGTCCAACTGGCGAAAAGGCTACGTCCAGAGTGGCTACGTCGGCAAGGCCAAGATCGGTCGCGGAGTGATTCGTGCCTCTGAGCTGGGTCTTCCTGGTGGAGACGATGGTGTGGTAGACGATGGGATTCGAACCCACGACCCCCTGCTTGCACAGCAGGATCCGGAGGTCGAGCCACCTGGGCCTGGTTCGTGAAGTCCCTGGTCAGCGGCCATTTTCGCTGACCGCCACGACCGACCAGTGACCGCCCGTGCCCACTGTTGTGGGCACGTAGTGGGCACGAACTGGGCACGAACTGGGCACGCTGGCGTGGAGCCCTTCCCGTGCCAATCCGCGAGAATGCTCCTGTGCAGGTGCGCCTCGTCACACAGCCGTTCGACGACTCGGCGAACTTGCACGACTTCTTCATGCAGGTGGCCGACGATGCAGACCTCATCAACCTGAGAGTCGCCGTTGCGTGGGTGAAGGCCAGCGGCCTCGACCGTGTGCGATCAGCTTGCAGCCCTAACGGCACGTGGTCACTCGTCATTGATCCTCGGGATCGACGAGCGCGGCGCGAGCGAAGAAGGCCTACGGCTTGCGCAGGAGCTGTTCTCGGAGGTGTTCGTCTTCCACGATCCGGGCGGCGGCACCTTCCACCCGAAGGTCTACAGCGCTGCGAGTGAGGAGCGAGCGATCGCGTTCATCGGCTCCAACAACCTCACAGCTGGTGGCCTGTACTGGAACCACGAGGCGGCCGTCGAACTCCAACTCGACCTGACGACCGACGGGGACCAAGGTTTCCTCGCGGAACTCGAGCTCTACTTCGAGCGGCTGCTCGGAGACTCCGAGGTTTGCCTGCCGCTGACCGATGACCTAGTTGAACGTCTGCTCGCCGAGCGGCGCTTCGGCATCGGTCCCGAGCGCAGGTCGAGCCGGCCAGAGGAGGGCGAGGGACCTGAGGACGACGACTCGGCAGTTGGCGATGAACCGAGCCAGGAGCGGCTCTTTGGTCGCAGCCGCTACACACGTCGCCGTGACCCGCGTCGACGCGCGCGAACTACAGACCGTCGGCCTCGGCAGACTCCGCAGTCGCGGACGCCCGCGCCGGGATCGGCGCCAGCCGCCGGGAGCGGCGACACCGCTACCACGGACGCCGGTCCAACTGTCGTCAAGCGTTGGACGAAGACGATGTCAGCCTCGGACGCCCAGCAGAAGTCCACGCCACGAACGCAGGTGACGGGGAACATCAAGCTGACGGAAGCCGGCCATGACTTCGACTGGGCGACGTACTTCCGCGACACGTTCTTCGCGGACCTCGATTGGCACTCGACCGAAAAGCCCCGGGGGACCCTGGAGACGGCTGACGTCGACGTTGAGGTCTTCGTCGACGGGGTCAGCGTCGGCACCTACGAGATGGTCGTCGATCACGCCGCATACCGGCGCCTTGCCGGCACGCGGGATCAGTCCAATGTCCCCACATGGTTGAAGTGGCGTGCGTTCGGCGCCTACCTCCGGGAGCATCCGCTCGCAGGACGAGTTGCGTCTCTCGAGCGGATGTCAGATGGCTCGTTCCGCCTGCACATCCAGGATGGACCGACCGGACCGTTCCTGCCATAGCGGCTGGTACAGGACATCAGTCGGCCGTCGTTCGAGCGCCCTTCGCAGCGCGCTGCCGACCCGTCTCGAACCACTCCGCGGCAGTTGCGGCCGGCACGATCAGGACGGCGCCCTCGGGGTCCTCGAGCGCCTGGACGTACACTGCATCGCCCGGGCTCAGACCCGTCGCCGCCAAGATGTCCTTCGGCAAGACCACCTGGCCGTTGGCCGCGATCTTGTGGGGGCCGTGCGGTGGCTGCACGTTACAAATCCTACAATATGTTGTAGAGTTTGTACGTGCCCTCTCTTGCTCTCGAACGAATGTTCGTTCAAGATGGGCGCTCACTCGCGGACGGCGAGCTCAGAAGGCGCTCCCCGAGCGTCAGGCCCAACCAAGTGCCTGCCCATGCAAGGGGAACCCCATGAAGACGCGAGATGAGCTGACCGCCGACAAGCTGCGCGGCGGCTTCTACACGCCTGATGACCTTGTCGATCTCTGCCTGACGCGGATCGCTTCGCTGACACGGGGTCGGTCACGTCTGCGACTGCTCGAGCCCAGTGCCGGCGACGGTGCCTTCATTCGCGGCGTTGCGCGATCGTCCTTCCGCGACCGTGTCGAGCACGTCGAAGCCGTCGAGCTGATCGAGTCGGAGGCTGAGAAGAGCGCCGCCGCGATCCGTGAGAGCGCGCTGACGGGATCCGTCCTCACGCGTAGCGCTATCCAGTGGGCCGTCGAATCCGACGCGTGCTTCGACGCGGCCGTGGGTAACCCGCCCTTCGTCCGCTTCCAGTTCCTTAGCAAGGACGATCGAGGGTTCACCGACCAACTCGCTCAGAGGCTCGGGGTGTCCTTTGCCGGCGTCTCGAACCTCTGGCTTCCTGTCCTGCTCGGGGCGTTGAGTCGCCTTCGCACCGGCGGCGCGTTCGCGTTCGTCGTTCCCGCCGAGAGCTTTACCGGTATCTCGGCCGGGTCGCTGCGAAGCTGGCTCGTTCACAACACCAGCGCCCTTCGCTTCGACTTGTTCGCGCCGGGGTCGTTCCCCAACGTGCTGCAAGAAGTCGTCGTCATGAGCGGCAAGCGGGTCGAGGCAAGTCCTGGCGGCGTGACCTGTACCATCACCGAGCACTCTCGCACTGGGCGGCGCACCTCTGCTGAGCACTTCATAGTCAGCGGCCCGGAGCCGTGGACCAGATACCTGCTCACCAGGGACCAGCTCGACGCGGTCAACGAGGCCTCCGGACTAGCCGTGACATCGAAGCTTGGTCTCCTCGCTCGCTTCGAGGTCGCAGCTGTCACCGGGGCGAACGACTACTTCTCTGTCGACAGTAGGACGCTCGACGAGCACGGCCTTCGGCCATGGTCTCGGGCGCTCCTCCCACGGATCCGCCATGCCGCCGGCCTTCGCTACACGGACGACGACCACGCTCGTGCCGATGCGGCCGGGGCGCGAGTCCACCTCTTGGACTTCTCTGCCGATCGGCCCGATCCGGAGGCGCATGACGGACCGTCGGCGTACCTCGCCAAGGGGATCGATGCCGAGCTTCACCTTCGGTACAAGTGCCGAATTCGCGAGCCCTGGTACCGCGTTCCGTTCATCCGCGCAGGCGAGCTGATGCTTTCGAAGCGGTCGCATCACTACCCACGAGTCGTACTGAACGAGGTCGGGGTCGTCACAACCGACACGATCTATCGGGGCACTGCCCTCGGGCGGCTAGTCGGTCATGCAGACGACTTCACAGCCGGCTTCCACAACTCACTCACACTGCTATCGGCCGAACTCGAGGGCCGCAGCTTCGGTGGCGGCGTCCTTGAACTTGTCCCATCTGAGGTGTCGCGGCTCCTCGTCCCCTTCATCCCCGGCTTCGCAGCTGAACTCGACCGACTGGATGCAGTCGCCCGCGCCGGGGGTGAAAGCCAGGACCTGGTGGACGAAACCGACCGTCTGCTGGCGAAAGCCGACGTTGGCTTCGACCAGGCGCTCATGGATCGACTCAGCTCGGCGCGCCTTGCACTGCTGCAGCGACGGCTCGACCGGAACGACAACGGCTGACGTCAGCGTCCGAGTGATCCCGCGCCCAGGTGTCGGCCCTTGCGCAACGACCTCCAGGCGAGGTTGGAGATCGAGCGAGCGCAGCCGGGTCTATGCCTCGGGTGCTATCGCCCGGACTACTTCCCGATCGGCTCGGAGCCTGGCCAGGCGGAGCGGGCTCTCGGCCCGCGAGCGAGGCTCGGTCGGGGAGCGTGGCGGCCGGGGCCCCGCGGGGCTTCGCCGCGCCCGATCGTCGAGCGCTGGTCGTCCACGTCGAGCACCCAGCGTCGGCGACGGCCCGGTTGACCGTTCGAGGGGCGGCCTCGATTCTCCGCCACAACAAGTCGTTGCCACGGCCGAACTGGCGTTCGATATCATGTCGAGATGCCGAATGATCCAGCGATAGGCGCCTCCAAGCCATACGGATCAGCAAAGGACCTGCCCTCATATCGCGAGCTGTCCCAGCAGATTCAGGGCGGCAAGCTTCTGACGCTCTTCATCGCGCCAGATCAGCGCAAGAAGCTCATTGAGGTGGAAGAGCAGATCGAGCGTCTGATTCGGGTCGTGGACGACTTCTACGACCTCCTCGGATCGCGCAACTGGATCTTCCATGACATGCTGAGCGTGGACAGAATCGAGCAGCTCCTGGCAGAGACCGCCGACGCGGAATCGGCTGAGCAGCGCCTGATTGACCTGTACCGCGACCCAGAGGCCACCAAGTGGTGGATCATGCGCCTCAGGGCCCACGATGGACTCCGGCACCGGCTTCACCAGATCGAGCGGGCCCGTGACCACTACGACGCGGGACAGTTCGACAGCTGCACCCTGCAGTTGATTGCGGTCATGGACGGCTTCGTCAACGATTTCGAGCCCGGCGAACGGAAGGGACTTCACTCCCGAGACCCGGATGACATGGCGGCGTGGGACAGCGTCGTGGGCCACCACCTCGGCCTGACGCACGCCATGGCCACGTTCACGAAGACCATCAAGAAGCGTGTCGATGACGAGGTGTTCGAGGTCTACCGACATGGGATCATCCATGGCTCGGTCGTGAACTTCGACAACGTGATTGTTGCGACGAAGGCCTGGAACATGCTCTTCGCAGTCGCTGACTGGGCTACAGCAACGCGCAAGGCGGCAGAGCCGAAGGAGTCACCGCCAACTTGGAGCGATACCTGGGCGACCCTTACCCGGCATGCTGCCTACAAGAGGACATGAGCCGGGGAGAGTGGCACGACCCTCGCCTCGGCGACGTCCCCTTCGGTGAGTGGACCGAACGGTGGATGGCCACCAAGGCGCCCACGCTGGCGCCGGCCACGCAGGATCTGTACCGGTACCTCTGCGCCGCCACGTCCTGCCCCGGTTCGGACAGGTGCCGCTCAGCCGGATCACCGCCGCCGAGGTCCAGGCGTGGCTGGCCGACCTGCACCGCACCGAGCTGAGCCCGAACACCGTGGCCAAGGCCTATCGCTGCCTGAGGGGCGCCATGGACGGCGCCGTCGACGCCGGGCTGATCGCCCGCTCACCGTGCACGCTCAAGGGCGCCGGCACCGAGCGGCACGCTGAGATCCAGATCGCCCGCCGGAGCAGGTCGCCGCCCTCGCCGCCGCCGTCGGGCCCGGATGGGAGGCGCTCGTGTTCACCGCCGCTTACTCGGGCCTGCGGTGGGGCGAGCTGACAGGCCTGCGCCGGTGCGACATCGACCTCGACCGCAACCTCATCACCGTCGCCCGGAAGCTCGGCGAGGTGAACGGCGAGCTGTCGTTCAGCTCGCCGAAGACCGCCGCCGGGAAGCGCACGGTCGGGATCCCCTCCTTCGTCGCCCGCTCCCTCGCCGTGCACATCGACCTGGACGCGATACCGGGCGCCGAGGGACTCGTCTTCCCGAGCGCCGACGGTCAGCCGATGCGGCGCAGCAACTTCCGCCGCCGGGTCTGGGAGCCGGCGACCGCCGAGATCGGCATGACCGGCTTCCGGTTCCACGACCTGCGCCACACCGCGGCGACGCTGGCGGCGGCGAGCGGCGCCAGCCTCAAGGCGCTGATGGCCCGCATCGGGCACGCCTCGGCGGCCGCGGCGCTCCGGTACCAGCACGTCATCGACGGCCAGGACGCCGACATCGTACGTTACCTCGAGCGCTTCGGTGATGACCCGTCCGTG
>JAHWKP010000042.1 GCA_019347775.1 Actinomycetota bacterium
CACGATGCAGTGGTCGTGGCGCTCGGGGACCAGCCCCGGATCTCGCCGTATGCCTGGCGCGCCGTCGCCGCGGCCACCGCGACCCCCATCGCGACTGCGACCTATGCCGGAAGGCGCGCTCACCCGGTCAGGCTTCATGCCGACATCTGGGGCGACCTCCCCGTATCGGGCGAGGACGGGGCTCGCACTTTGATGCGGGAGCAGCCCGACCTTGTCACCGAAGTACCGTGCAACGCAGGCACCGCCACCGACATCGACACCACAGAGGAGCTCGACCGATTCAACTCTCCAACTCCTTCCGGGTAGCCGTTCCCCCCGAGCAGGCTTGGGTTGTCCTCACCGACGTGCCCCGCATCGCGCCATGTCTTCCCGGTGCCCAGCTGAAGGAAGTCGATGGTGAGGACTACAAGGGGGTCGTCAAGGTGAAGGTCGGGCCCATAAGTGCCCAGTACGCCGGCGTGGCCAGGTTCGTCGAGAAGGACGAGAGCGCGGGCCGCGCCGTTCTGTCTGCCGAAGGCCGCGACACCCGAGGAGCGGGGAACGCCCGCGCCACGATCACGGCCACGCTCGCCGCGGACGGCGGCGGGACGCAAGTCACCGTGGTCACCGACCTCGACGTCACCGGGCGGGTGGCCCAGTTCGGCCGCAGTGTGCTCGCCGATGTGAGCACCAAGCTGATGGAGCAGTTCGCCGAATGTCTAAGTGAGCAGCTGGCCGCCCCACAGCCCGCGGATTCCAGCGGGAACGGGAGCGACCCCCGGGCAACGCCCGATCCCGCCGCCGAAGCCATAGGCGCGGCCAACGCCGCGGTCGACCTCGGCCGCCTCGCTGGCGGCGCCGTGCTGAAGCTCGTGGCTCCCGTGGCCGGCGCGGGCGCGGTCGGGCTGTGGCTGCTTTGGCGCAACCGGCGTCGCCGCGGCCGACGGCGGCGGTGAGCCAGACCGTCACCGACCGCCGCCGAGTGGCCGAGCTGCTCGGCCGGGAACCGGCGGGGGAGTTCGAGGTTGTCGTGCGCGACGACACCGGTGACCCGGTCGTCATCCGCAACGTCCCGCTACTGGACGACGGAACGCCCATGCCCACCCTCTACTGGCTGGTCGGCCGGCAGCAGACACTCGAGGTCAGCCGGCTGGAGTCGCGAGGCGGCGTCCGCCAAGCCGAGATGGAGGTCGATCCCGAAGCGGTGATTGCCGCCCACGAGCGTTACGACGCCGAGCGGGATCTCGCCATCGATCCGTCGCACGAGGGGCCTCGGCCCTCCGGCGGCGTCGGCGGCACTCGCAAAGGAGTGAAGTGCCTCCATGCTCACTACGCCTGGTTCCTGGCCGGCGGTGACGACCCCGTCGGGCGGTGGGTGCACGAGCAACTGACCCGGGCAGATGCCGACCAGTGAGCACTTTGGCGGCTGTCGATTGCGGCACCAACATGACCCGCCTGCTGGTGCGTCGCGGCGACGAAGATCTCGAGCGGCGCATGGAGTTCGCCCGGCTGGGTCTGGGGGTGGACAAGAACCAACGGCTCGCCCCCGATGCGGTGCAGCGCACCCTCGACGTGCTGAACGACTTCCGCCAGGTGATGGAACGCCACGACGTCGAGCGCTTCCGCGCCGTGACCACCTCGGCCACGCGAGACGCCGAAAATCGCGATGACTTCCTGGGTGCGGCCGCCGAAGTGCTCGGTCAGCCGCTGGAGCTCATCACCGGCGAGGAGGAAGCAGGTTTGGCCTTCGCGGGGGCGACATCTGCCCTCGACCCGGCGGAGGGACCCTTCGTGCTCGCCGACATCGGCGGCGGCTCCACCGAGTTGGCGGTCGGCTCGGGTGAGCCGGGCGAGAAGCCGCAGGCCGTGTCGCTCGACGTCGGCTGCGTACGGGTTGCCGAGCGATTTCTGGAGACAGACCCTCCCACGGCCGTGGAGCTCTCCCAGGCGGTGTCAGTCGTGCGCATCTACATCCGCGAAGCCCGTAACCAATTTCCGGAGATGCGCGAGGCGGCGCGCCTGATTGGCGTGGCCGGGACGTTCACGACGATGGCGGCGGTGGAGATGGGCCTCATCGGGTACGACCGGAGCAAGGTCCACCACTTCGATCTCACGCGTGCCGCGGCCGAGGACGTCTTCCGGACCCTGGCCACCGAGTCGCTCGACGACCGGCGGCACAACCCGGGTCTGGAGCCGGCACGGGCCGACGTGATCGTCGGCGGCTGCTCGCGGTGTGCGTCATGCGCGAGCTGGAGTTCGGGTCCTGTCTGGTGAGCGAGTCCGATCTGCTCGACGGCCTCGTCGCCTCGCTGAGCTGAACGCGTAAGGTCCCCGCGTGACCTGGACGCCCCCGGCCGACGCCATGGCCGCTACACGGGTCGGCCGCTTCATCACCGAGCACGGGTTGAAGGACATCGACGCGTTGCGCGACCGCTCGGTGGCCGATCCTGAATGGTTCTGGGACGCCACCGTCCGGGCTCTCGGAATCCACTTCGACCAGCCCTACGACCAGGTCCTCGACACGTCAGAAGGGATCGCCTGGGCGAAGTGGTTCACCGGCGGACGCTTGAACCTGGCGTCGACCTGTGTCGATCGACATGCGGAAGCGACCCCAGAGCACCGCGCCGTCGTGTGGGAGGGCGAGGACGGTGAGGTCCGCATGTGGACCTACGGTGAGCTGCGCCGCCAGGCCGACGCCATCGCCCATCTCCTGGTGGAGCGAGGCGTCGGCCCCGGAGACGGAGTCGGCCTGTACCTGCCGATGGTTCCGGAAACGGTGGCCGCCCTGATGGGTGTGGCCAAGGTCGGCGCCGTGTTCCTGCCCCTGTTCAGTGGTTACGCCGCCCCGGCCGTCTCGTCCCGGCTGGCCGATGCCGGGGCCAAGGCGCTGATCACGGCTGACGGCTTCTACCGGCGGGGCAAGCCGGTCCACATGCTGGACGCCGCCCGGGAGGCGGTCGCCGAAGTCGACACGCTCACCACCACCGTGGTGGTCCACCGGCTCGGCCACGAGACCATCGTGGACTCCGCCCGCGGGGAGGTGCCCTGGCCCGAAGGCGCCGCAAATGCCTTCGAGACCCGTAGCGTCGACTCCGAGCACACGCTGTTCATCGCCTACACCTCGGGCACGACCGGCCGGCCGAAGGGATCGGTCCATGTGCACGGCGGGTTCCTGGTGAAGATCGCGGAGGAGGCTGCCTTCCAGTGCGACGTCGGCCCTGACGACACGCTCTTCTGGCTCACCGACATCGGCTGGATCATGGGGCCGTGGCAGTTCGTCGGGGGCTTGGCCAACGGCGCCACGCTGGCCCTGTTCGAAGGCGCCCCCGACTTTCCTGGCCCCGATCGCCTATGGCAGTTCGTCGAGCGTCACCGCGTGACCGCCCTGGGTGTGAGCCCGACGTTGATCCGGGCCCTCATGGTCCACGGCGACAAACCACTCGAGGCCCACGATCTGTCGTCGCTACGCGTCCTGGGCTCCACCGGCGAACCGTGGAACGAAGCACCGTGGCGGTGGTTCTTCGAGAAGGTCGGGGGCGGTCGGTGCCCGGTGATCAACATCTCCGGCGGCACCGAGGTCGGGGCCTGCTTCCTGTCCCCGCACCCGGTCGAGGAGATCGCTCCGATGTCGTTGGGTGGCCCCTCGCTGGGGATGGCGGTCGACGTCTTCGACGACGATGGCAAGCCCTTGCGGGGTGAGGTGGGCGAGCTGGTGTGCACCGCACCCTGGCCGGGGATGACCCGCGGTCTGTACCGCGACCCCGAGCGCTACATCGAGACCTACTGGTCGCGCTGGCCCGACGTGTGGGCCCACGGCGACTGGGCCTCGGTCGACGAGCAGGGTCGCTGGTTCCTGCACGGGCGCAGCGACGACACCATCAAGGTCGCGGGCAAGCGGCTGGGCCCGGCCGAAGCCGAGTCCGCGCTGGTCGGTCACCCGGCGGTGACCGAAGCTGCCGCCATCGGCGTGCCCGACGACGTTAAGGGTGAAGCGCTGTGGACCTTCGTCGTGCTGAGCCCCGGAGTCGAGGCCTCTGACGCGCTTCGCAGCGAACTGGCCGACCACGTGGCCGCCGAGCTGGGCAAGTCGTTCAAGCCGTCGGCCGTGCGCTTCACCAGCGCGCTGCCCAAGACCCGCAACGCCAAGGTTCTGCGACGGGCGGTGAAGGCCGTCGTGTTGGGCAAGGACCCCGGCGATCTGTCTTCGCTGGAGGATCCGGCCACGATCGAGGCCGTGAGGAACGCCACGTGAACCTCGTTCGCTCGGAGATGGAGCTTGCCGCCAGGCGAGTCAGGCTGCGGCCGTTGAGCGTCGGCGACTTCCACGCCTACAAAGAAGTCCGAACCCGCTGTCGCGACTGGCTGCGGCCATGGGAACCGCTGCCCTCACAGGGTCAGCCCGACCCGTCGACCGAGCGTCGGGCGTTCTCGGCTCTGTGCGGGGCGCGTGATCGCGAGCGCCAACTCGGCACCGGGTACGGCTTCGGGCTGTTCGTGCCGCCGGCGGCGAGCGAGTCGGCTGCGGGCCCCGAAAATGCCACCCGGCTGGCGGGCGTCGTCAATCTGTCGGGCATCCAGCGGGGACCGTTCCAGAACTCCTATCTCGGCTACTGGATCGACCAGGCGTGCGCGGGGCGCGGCTACGTGCCCGAAGCGGTCGCGTTGGTGCTGCGCTTCGCCTTCGAGGAGGCAGACCTGCACCGGGTGCAGGTCGCCATCATTCCCCGCAACCACTCCAGCCGGCGGGTGGTCGAGAAGCTAGGTCTGCGCGAGGAAGGTATGGCACTGCGCTACCTGCAGATCAACGGCGTGTGGGAGGACCACATCCGTTACGCCATGACGGTGGAAGACTGGGACGAGCGCGGCGACGCGCTCACCAAGGAGTGGCTGATCTAGATCGGGTCTAGTCCTGCTCGAAGCTCTGTGCCACCGAACAGTCGAGGCGCAGTTCGCACCAGCGACACTGCGGTCCCGGCGTTCGGGTTGCTTCGCGGTTGTCCAGCCAGAGTTCGGCGCACAGAATCACGCCCCGGACGGTGCGGGCCAGGGCCGCATCGAGAACACCCTCGTTGATGTCTTCGGGGACGAAAGTGGCCGAGTCGAGGTCGAAGGTGGCGACCCGCCAGGGCGGCACCCGAGCCCGCAGCGTCTCGATCAGCGCGTAGAAGCGCAGGTCGTCCTGGTGGGCCGGCGCGAAGCCGCCCGTCTTGAGGTCGACGATGACCGTGGTGGAGGGGTCGCCTCGCCGCAAAGTGAGGGCCAGGTCGTACTTGGCCCGCAGCACGACATTGCCGTCGAGAAGCTCAGCCTTGGCCGGTGACTCGACCCGCGGCGCCCAGCCCGAGTGCAGCGGCGGGAACGAGTCCTGGAACTTGGTGACCCGGTCGGCGGCCTCCCCTTCCAGTTCGCTGCGTTCGGACGGCGAGCATTCCTCGGCCAGCCAGTGGCCGAGCTCGCCGGGACGCTCCCAGCCTTCGGCGTAGGAGGTGACCGCGGCGCCGACCAGGACCGACGGCGGCTGACCGCGCAACGGTCCGAACGAACCCAGCTGAATGGCCTTGTGGGCCAGGGTCCCCCGCGCCGTGGCCACCGACCAGGCGAAGGTGTTCTTGGAGGACAAGTGGTGGTCTTCGCAAGCCAGAACGGTGGAGATGTCGTGCTTGCCGAAGGTCGTCTTGGCCGCTTTCATGACCGCCGAGGATGCGCTCAGATCGTCCTCCAGGCGAGCCCTGAGTGCGTCAGCCAGATTGTCGGGGAAGCTCCGACGCTCCTCCGGGAGCGTCAGCAGAGCCTCCAGCGTGTGTTGCTGGGCCGCCGTCAGCCCGCCCGCCGGGCCCGCCGCATCCGGACGGGGCCGGCCGTTCATGACGGCAGGAGCGGCGGAGGGGTCAGGCAGCATGGAGCTCAGTCTCGCTCCCGCGCCGGGGGAGTAGCTGGGACCGTAGGTTCGCCGCCTCGGCGAGGCTGACCCCGTTGAAGGCGAGGAGGCCTTCGACCAGGTCGACCCATACGTCGTCCTCGGTGCGGCCGCGAATGGCGACCGCCACCACGGCCTGACCGTCGGGGAAGCGGCGGATGGTGCGGTCGGCCCGGATCCGGGGCGGCGACCGGAAGCCCGGGACCCGCAGATCCAGGCCCCGGGCCTCCGTCGCCAGAGCCCGCACCATTCGCGAGAACCCGAGAGCACTCACCGCCGCATCTCCTCCTCCACTCACCCAGCCATCTTGCAGACACCTGGTGACAAGCGGCAGGGCGCCGATCCCGCTGAAGCGAATACCCTGGTGGCTGGGGAGGCAAGGACATGCGGATCGTGAAGTCGGCGGCCTGGTTGGCGGGGGCGCTATTGCTGGCGGCGGCCGTTCCCTCACATCCGGGACCCCTGGACGAGCGGATTGTGGCGATCGGGTTCCGCTACCAGCCCGCCGAGATGACCCTCACGCAGGGTGATCCCCTCGAATTCACGAATCTGGATGTGGCACGACATGACGTGACCGCCCGGGATGCGGGCCCCGACGGCCTGCCGTTGTTCGCCAGCGAAACCATCGGCACGGGGATGACGTCGGCGGTCGAAGGGCTCGATGACTTGCCGCCCGGCGTATACGACTTCACCTGCACACTGCACCCCGACATGCTCGGCACTCTGTATCTGGACAGCGCCGATGGCTGAGCTCCTCACGAGGCACGACGTGGCCAGCATCTTGGGCCGAGCGGCGTTCGGTGCGACCGCCGCGGACCTCGACCTGTGGACCGGAAAAACCCAGGACGAGCTGGCTGCGCACCTGTTGGCGGTTCCCACTGACAGCTCCGGATTCCAGGTCCAGCCCGACGAGCCCCGGCGGCTGGCGGTGACGGCCGCCGCTACTTCCGCGGGCCGCCAGAACGGTGGCGCGCAACTGCAGGCGGCGCAGGGATGGTGGCTGGAGCGGATGCGCACGACCACCGCTCCGCTGCATGAGCGCATGACCCTGCTGTGGCACGACCACTTCGCCACCGCTCACTCGCCGATGCTCCCCAACACCGCCACGCTGGTCCTTCAGAACCAGACCCTCCGCGCCGGAGCCCTCGGTTCGTTCCGAGGCCTCCTCGCGAACGTGACCACCGATCCCGCCATGTTGTACTGGCTCGACGGCGCCCGCAGCGTCACCGGCAAGCCGAACGAGAACTACGCCCGCGAATTCCTGGAGCTCTTCACGATGGGGGTGTCGCCCCAGCAGTTCACCGAGGGCGACATTCGCGAAGCGGCTCGGGCCTTCACCGGCTGGATCGTCAACGGCCAACGGGCCGCTGCCTTCGACCAGCGGCGCCACGACCCCGGCGACAAGACCTTTCTGGGACGACGGATCCCGAATCTCGGCAAGACCGAACATCTGGCGATCCGCGACGCCGCGTTGCAGACGCCGGTCTCGAGCCGCTTCCTCGCGTGGAAGCTCGTGCAGAAGTTCGCTTACGACCCGGGCCCGATCGACCTGATGACCGATGCCGACCCGCTCGTCGCCCGGGTCGCGTCCACGCTGAGGCAGGGGTGGAACATCCGGGACGCGGTGGAGGTCATGCTGAGAGCACCGGAGTTCCGTCGCCGCCCGCAACCGGTCGCCCGCCAGCCCGTCGAGCAGGCTGTCCACGCGTGCAAGGTGCTCGGGGTCCCCGCTGACGCCGCGCCGGTGATCCAGGCGCTCGACGTCATGGGTCAACGCCTGTTCGCTCCGCCCAATGTCGGCGGATGGCCGGTGGACGAGGAGTGGCTGGCGCCGGGGACGACGCTGGCGCGGTACCGGCTGGCGACGTTCGTCGAGACCGAGGCCCGCCGCCGGTCGGCCATGGTGGAGTTGCCCGTTGGGCCGCAGGCGTTGCCGGAGTCAGCCGACCTGGCGGCCTGGGCGGCCCGGTTCGGGCTGGCCGGGTTCTCGGCGAACACCGAGCGCACCCTTCGGGGATATCTGGCCGCCGCGGCCGGGGCGCCTGAGGCGCAGCGCCAGAAGGGGGTCATGACACTCGTGATATCGAGCCCCGACTGGACGGTGATGTGATGTCGTTGTCGCGACGCCGATTCATCGGCGGAACTGCCGGTGCGGCCGGGGTCTATCTCCTGACCCCAGCTTTCGCCCGCGCCGGGCGGGCGATGGGCATTGGAGCCGATCCTGCCCTGGCGAACCGGCGGCGTCTTGTCGTCCTGTTCCTTGGCGGCGGCAACGACGGGCTCAACACGGTCGTGCCCATCGCCGATGTCCCTGGCGCCGCTCGGGCCACTATCTACCGGAAGTTGCGGCCCTCGCTCGGCTACGCGCCGGACCAGACGCTGCCGCTGGATCGGCCCGCCGATGCTGCTCATGGGCTGGGCCTCAGTCCTTCTCTTCCATATGTGCACGGCCTGTACCGCGACGGCCGGGTGGCCGTCGTCCAGGGCGTCGACTATCCAAACCACAGTTATTCGCACTTCTCGTCCACCGAGATCTGGCACACCGGCGAGCCCGAGCGCTCCGTGTCCGGATGGGTCGGGCGCCACCTCGACCGTGCCGGCCTGTCAGAAGGTGAGGTCCGTGCCGTCGGAATCGGGAACGGGTTGCCGGTGATCCTTCGAGGCGACGCCCGCCAGGGGCTGGGAATCGTCAACATTCCGTCGACGAAGTTCGCGGACGGACCCGACAGCGACGTGCACTCGAAGGCCCGGCATGACGCCCTCGGCGGGTTCGGCGCGCATCCCGAAGCCGAGGAACTCGCGGCTCTGCACGGCCGCACCTCGCAAGCGACCGTCGGGTTGGTGCGCAACCTGGCCGACACCACCGTTCCGGCCTCGACCGGCAGCCGGTTGGCGGACGCGCTCGTAACCGCCCGCATCCTGTTGGAGGACGACGACCTTGGCGTCGAGGTCGTGTACCTCGAGCACGTGGGCTTCGACACCCATGCCAACCAGCGGACCCAACAGGAGCGTTTGCTGGCCGAACTGGACGCCGCGTTCGGGATGTTCTGGACGGGCCAGCTCGGCACCAAGAAGATCATGGAGCCGATGAGTCCCCACCTCACCGAGCGCACCATGGTGATGACGCTGTCGGAGTTCGGCCGTCGGATCGGGGAGAACGGTGCCGGAGCGGGCTCGGGCACCGACCACGGTGCGGCTTCGCCGATGTTCCTGATCGGCCCGCCGGCACCGGGTTCACCGTTGGCCGGTGGGATCCACGGAGACCACCCCGACATGGGTTCGCCCACGCTGCCCGCCGACAACCTCGCCATGACCACGGACCTGCGGCGGGTCTACGAGTCGGTGCTCACCAATTGGCTCCACAGCCCCGACCCCCTCTACCGCCGCCACACCCCCCTCCCCGGCCTCTTCCGCTAACGCTCCGGCCCAGCCCGCCCCATCGCGGGCGTACTTTTTCGCGCACCGGGCGTATAAGTCCCCGAGCGGGCGTACTTCTGTACGCCACACGGCAAGAAGTACACCCGGTCGGTGAGAACACCGCCCAACGCGCGCGAAAGCACGCCCGCTTAGACGAGGGGCCAGGGGAGTTGGCGTTGGGAGAAGGGTTCGGGGAAGACCGGGTGGTCGACGAGTTCCCGGGCTCGCTCGGCGACTGCGTCCACCTCGGGGGGGTCGAGCAGCGGCTCCAACGGCTTCAGCGCTCCGGGTTCAGTTAGGCGCGCGATGTCGTCGAGCAGCTCGGCCGGCGCAGGCTCGTCGGCGAAGTCCCACATCACCGTGCGCAGATGGGGACTGCTGGCGAAGCAGAGGCCGTGGTCGATTCCCCACAGTTGGCCATTCTCTGCGAGAAGAATGTGCCCACCCTTCCGGTCGGCGTTGTTGGCCAGCAGATCGAAGGTGGCGATGCGCCGGAGTTCCCGGTCGTACTTTCCGGCATCCCGCAGAGTGAAGTAGTGCTGGGTGAAGTCCGAGTTCACGAAGAATTGCAGAGAGCCCTCTCCGAGTGGCGCGTCGCTGCGGATCACGGTCGGCGGCACGATCTCCCAGCCGAGGATTCGCGCCAACTCGAAGGCGGCGACTTCCCGCCGCCACAGCCCGGCGGGGAAGTCCCACAATTCCCGCTCACCTCGGGTGAACTTGTAGACGGCATTGACGGGTTCGTCCCCATCAGGCTGCGACACCTCGACCAGCAGGGTCGCATTCGAGCTCCACGGCAGGCGACCTTTGACCTCGATCCGCCCGCGACTCAGAGCCGCCAGTGCCGCCTCGATATTCAGGGCCGCGGGCGCTTCCCGTTGGATCGTGGGCAGATGTGCTCGCTATCCAACGGCAGCTCACAGAACGGGCACGGCGGCCGCCCAGCCGAGACCGCCGCCATCCCGTGAATGGCGAGGGCAACTGCCTGGGCGCGTGTGATCCGGATGCGCACTACGGCGGGGTCGTCGTCCGCGTCCTCGGTGAGCAGTTCGTTCGCCTCAATGACAAAGCGGTCGGTCTCGCCGTCGTAGGCCACGCCAATCGGCCCGACCGTCCACACCGGCTCAACCGGCTCGTGCAAGACAGCGGGAGGTGCGTCCACATCGGCCCGCTCCATTCCGGACAGTTCGCCGACGAGCCACGCGCAGAGCTGCGCGACCTGCTGCTTCTCGACCTTGAAGCTCACCACTTCATCCGCCGACCGGGCCTGCAAGTAGAAGACCCGAGCTCCGGGTTCGCCCACCGCGCCGACGCCGACGCCGATCGGATTCTCGAAGTCGAAGCTCGGCGCGCTCATGACGCCACCGGCAGGGTCGTGCCCAGATGATCGGTGGAGTTGACGGACAGCAGCATGGGGCGAAGCCGATGCCAGGCGATGACCGTGATCGAGCACGGCGAGATGACGACCCGTTGGTAACAGTCGAGATGGGCGCCCATGGCCTCTACGACCACGGCCTTGATCGGGTCGGCGTGCGACACCAGCACCACCGTGCGCCCGGCGTGACGGCGGGCCAGTTGGTCGAGGGTCTCGGTCATGCGCCCCTGCATCTCCCGAAGGGATTCGCCGGCGGGGAACCGGAAGCTGCTCGGGCGGTTCTGCACGATCGCCCAGTCCTTCTTCTTGGCCAGAGTGGCGA
>JAHWKP010000043.1 GCA_019347775.1 Actinomycetota bacterium
CGCCGGCTCTGAGCCGGCGGGCCTTCGACATGCTGTGTGAGCGGGCCGTCTCCCGTCAGACCGCGGGCTCGCTTCTTGCCGACAAGCAGATGGTTCAGGCCTGGATAGCCGACTCGGCTGCCGAGATGCAGGCCGCCCGGCTGATGACCCTCCACGCCGCCTGGAAGATGGACCGGGAGGGTGCATCCGCGGCCCGCAACGACATCGCCATGATCAAGTTCTTCGGCGCCCAGGTCCTCTACAACGTGATCGATCGCGCCATCCAGGCCCATGGATCGCTGGGGTTCTCGGCCGACCTGCCTTTGGAGCACATGTACCGCGCCGCCCGAGCCGCCCGTATCTACGACGGACCCGACGAGGTCCACCGCGTCTCCGTCGCACGCCGGATCCTCAAGGACTACAAGCCGACCGACATCCCCACCGAGCACGTGCCCACCCGCGCTGCGGCCGCCCGCCAGCGTTTCGCCGACCTTCTCGACAAGGAGACACCGCAATGACACTTCTCGACGACGCGACCATCGAATCGGCCACGCAGCAACTCGGCTGGGATCGGGACGGCGACGAGATTGTTCGCAAGTTCGACTGCGGCACCTTTCCGAAGGCGCTCGAATTCGTCAATGCCCTCGGTGAGCGCGCCGAGGCCGCCAATCACCACCCCGACATCGACATCCGGTGGAAGGACGTGACCCTTCGACTCTCGACCCACTCGGCCGGCGGCCTGACGCAGAAGGACCTCGACCTCGCCAAGGAGATCAACCAGCTGCACGACTAACGCCTCTAACTTTCGGGGGTGCTCCGGCTACTCAGATTCCGAAAGCCGGAGATCGAAGGACTCGGCCAGGCGGGGGCCGCGCTGTCGGTCGCGACACTGGTCAGCTTCGTGGCCGGGTTCACCCTCGGACGCATTCAAGGCATCCTCGAGGAGCTGCCCGGCCTGCTCGTGCTGGTTCCAGCCGCCATCGGCATGCGCGGCAACATCTACGGGGCACTTGCGAGCCGGCTCGGCACCGCCATGCACACCGGCACGTGGACGTCCAGTCGACGGGCCGACACCGTGGTTGGCCAGAACATCGCCGCCTCCCTCGCGCTGTCATTGGCGACCTCGCTGGTGCTCGCCGTCCTCGCCAAGTCGGTCGCGGTCGCCTTCGGTCTCGGATCGACCCTTGGGATTCTCGACCTCGCTGTCATCTCGGTCCTTGCCGGGTTCGCATCCTCGCTGGTGCTTCTCACCATCACCGTTGCCCTCTCGGGAGCCTCGGTCCGGCGGGGTTGGGATATGGACAACGTCGCCGCCCCTCTCGTCACCGCAGCAGGCGACGTGGTGACCCTGCCGGCGCTGGCGCTGGCGACTTTGGCGGTCGGCCATCGAGTGGTCACCCCGGTCATAGGAGCACTCGTCGTGATCGCGGCCGTCGGCGCCCCCTGGCGGGCGTGGCGCACGGGCCACCCGCTGCTCCGGCGGATCATGGCCGAGTCCATCCCGGTGCTGCTGGTGGCGGGCACCCTTAACACCGTCGCCGGCGCGGTCTTCGAGACCCGTCTGGCGCGGCTCCTCGCCCTTCCGGCGCTCCTCATGTTGATCCCGCCTTTCTTGGCCAGCACCGGCGCCCTCGGAGGCATCCTGGCCGCCCGGGTCGGATCCAAACTCCATCTCGGCACCGTCCTGCCGCAGCCCTGGCCCGGACACGCAGCCCGGAAGGACATGATCCTGGTGAGCGCGCTGCGGGTTCCGACGCTTCTCGCCATCGGAGTCCTCGCCCATGTCGGCGCCACGCTGTCCGGCCTGGGTAGCCCAGGTCTCGGCGCCATGGTCGCGGTGACGGCCATCGCCGGGGTAATCACGATGCTTGCCACTCTCATGGTTGCCTGGTACGGCTCAATCGCTGCCTACCGAGTGGGGCTCGATCCGGACAACCACGGCATTCCGCTGGTTTCCTCGACCATGGACCTGTTCGGAGCCGTCGCCATCGTCATCGCCATCGCGGTCGTAGGCTTGGGGTGAGATATATGGGCCGCAAGGACGCCGCTTCGAATACCCCTCGGAACCTGCGATCGATGCTGGCCGAGGCCAAGGACGCGTCGGAACTCATGGTCGACTTGGCCTACACGTCGTTGTACTTCGGCGATCCCGACATGGCCGAGTTCGTCGACGAGCTGCGAGGTGAGCTCGACGACCTCGTCCACGACATGCGAGCAGTCTGCATCTTGGCGGCGCGGTCGCCCCGCGACGCCGACGCCATGGCCTCGGTGCTGAAGGTCGTCGGTGCGATCGAGCGCATCGCGTCGGCCGCGGCCGACATCTCCCACATCGTCACCCATCGCCTCGGCATACCCCGGGCGCTGGTGGCCGACCTGGCCGGTGCGGAGGAGGTTTCCCATCGCATCCGCATCCGCGAGGGCTCACCCATGGACCACCGCAAGCTGGCTGAGTTGGAGCTGCCCACCGAAACCGGCATGACGGTCGTGGCCATCAGGAGAGGCGAACGCAACTGGCTCACCGACGTCGACGGCGACGAGATCCTGCTGGCATCAGACGTTGTGTTCGTCCAAGGCCTGGCCGAGGGCATCCCGGAACTCCGCCGGCTGTCCGGGGCGCCCGAATGGACGCCTCCGGTGACCGGCGACGCCCCCGTGCCAAGCGATCTCGACCGCGCCGTCGATGTTCTGGTGGAAATGAAGAACGTCTCGGAACTGGCAGTCGGCCTGGGCTACTCGGCGCTCGTTTTCCAGGACGCGGGGCTAGCGGCCGAGGTGAGCAGCCTCGAAGGCCGCCTCGACGAGATGCAGGAGCACCTCCACTCGTGGGTATTGAGGGCGGCCGCGACCGAGACCGAACCCGACACCCTCCGGGGGCTCATCCAGTTGTCGGGCTCGGCCGAAGAACTGGGCGACGCCGCCGCGCAGATGGTCTGGTTGCTGGAGGAAGGGGAGGAGCTTCACCCGATCCTGGCCGTCGCCCTCGGTGAAGCCGAGGAGATCGTGGTCCGGGTCCCGGTGGCTTCTGGGTCCGAAGTCGAGGGCCGGTCGCTCAGGGATATCCGGCTCGAAACCGAGACCGGATTCAACCTCCTGGCCCTCCGGCGCGACGGGCGGGCCGTGGTGCGGCCCCGGGCCGACCTGGTGCTCTCGGCCGGCGACGAGCTCATCGCCACCGGCCCCGACGAGGGCCACCGCCTCCTGGCCCACCTCTGTGGCTACGAACTGATAGAGGACGAGGAGACCGGCAGCGACGAACTGGTTCCGGCCGGCGAAATTTGAGGATTGATCGCCCCGCCGGTTGGAGACAGATGGGCGCATGGACGCCATCGCACTTCTAACCGGAGACCACAACCGAGTACGCGGACTCTTCAAGCGCTTCCAGGACGCTGAGGAGGCCAAGGACAAGGCCACCATGCAGGAGCTGGCCCCGAAGATCTTCGAGCAGCTCGAGGTGCACACCACCATCGAGGAGGAGATCTTCTACCCCGAGGTCAGGAAGGCCGTCGAGAAAGTGAGCGACGTGGTGGCCGAGGGCTTCGAGGAGCACGCCGTGGCCAAGACCCTCATCGAGGAAGCCAAGGCGGGCGAGCCCGGTAGCGAGGTCTGGGTAGCGAAGATGAAGGTCCTCATCGAGAACGTGGAGCACCACGCCGAGGAGGAGGAGAAAGAGATGTTCCCGCCGCTTCGTTCCTCCCTCGGAGCCGATCTCCTCGTATCTCTCGGAGAGAAGATGGAGGCTCGCAAGGCTGAGCTGGGCGCCCCCACCTCTTCGGACACCAAGAACCTGACCAAGGAGCAGCTCACCGAACTCGCCCAGAAGCAGGACATCCCCGGGCGCTCATCGATGAGCCAGGAGGAACTGGCCCTCACCGTCGATCCGCGGGGCTAGCCCGAGGCGGCGACGGCGCAACTACTGTCGGCGGTGATGTCAGTTACCTCCGATGCCCGCACAAGTGAGTTGACCGACGACGAGATCCGCACGCAGGTGCGGGAGTGGCTGGTCGCCCACCTGCCCAAGGAGTGGGTGGCTGCAATAGAAGCCGGCGACCACGCCGCCTTGGCCAAAGTCCGCTCCAGCCTCGACACCGAGCAGTTCCTGGCTGACCTCGGCGAATCAGGGTGGGGCGCGCCCACCTGGCCGGTCGAGTACGCCGGTGCCGGCCTCGCCCCGCCTCAGGCCCGCATCGTCAACGACGAGCTCAACCGCTTCCAAGTCCCCCGGTCATGGAACATCATCGGGATCGGGATGGGCGGGCCCACCATCCTGCAATGGGGCACGGAGGAGCAGAAGGCCAAGTACCTCCTGCCGATGGTCCAGAACAAGGAGATCTGGTGCCAGCTGTTCTCCGAGCCTGGATTCGGCTCGGATGCCGCCGGGCTGGCCACGCGAGCGGTCCGCGACGGCGACGAATGGGTGGTGAACGGCCAGAAAGTCTGGACGACCTTCGCCCACGTCGCGAAGTGGGGACTGCTCTTGGCCCGCTCGAACCCCGACGTTCCGAAGCACAAGGGGCTCTCCTACTTCATTGTCGACATGAAGGCGCCCGGCGTCGAGGTCCGGCCACTGCGCCAGATGACCGGCGACGCCGAGTTCAACGAGGTGTTTTTCAACGACGTCCGCATTCCCGACGCGGACCGGGTCGGCCCTGAGGGCGAAGGGTGGCGGGTGGCCACCACCACACTTATGAACGAGCGGGTCGCCCTGTCGGGAGCGGGAAGCACCGGCGGCCAGAACGTCGGCGGAGGACCGGCCGATGAGCTCGTCCGGAGGGCAAGGGAGTCGGGTGCCTGGGAGGACCTCGTGCTGCGCGATCGCCTGGTCGGCCAGCTCATCGAGGCCAGGTTGATCAAGGTGACGAACCTGCGCTCTGCAGCCGCCCGCCGCGCCGGACGTCAGCCGGGACCGGAGGGATCGGTCACCAAACTGGTTCAGGCCGAACACAACCAGCGTCTCCAGGAGTTGGCCGTCGACATGCTCTCGGCAGGCGGGACCGCGTGGACGGGCGGGGACAGTGCGGCCGAGGCCCAAGCCGTCCGTGGGTTCCTGCGCTCCCGGGCCAACACCATCGAGGGCGGCACCTCCGAAGTCATGCGCAACATCCTCGGCGACCGCGTGCTCGGCCTGCCCCGCGAGCCGGATCCTTCCCGTGAGCTGCCCTGGAGTGAGGTGCCTCGCAACTGAGTGCGTCGCCGGCCCCTCGGGACCGGGAGGGGAACCCCCTCTGCCTTCTAACGGTCCATGCCCACCCCGACGACGAGTCGTCGAAGGGCGCGGGAACCGTGGCGCGCTATCACGCGGCGGGCGTCCGAACTGTCCTCGTCTGCTGCACCGGCGGCGAGGCCGGAGACATCCTCAACCCGGCCATGGATCGTCCCGATGTCAAGGCCGATCTGCCGGCGGTGAGGATGCGTGAGTTGGCCGCCGCGACTGCGATCATCGGCTACGACGAAGTTCTTCCCCTCGGCTACAAGGACTCCGGCATGCCCGGCAGCGATGCCAACGCGGACCCGGCCTGCTTTGCCCGGGCCGATTTCGACGAAGCCGTCGAGAAGCTGGTGCGGATCATCCGGACTGAGCGCCCGCAGGTGATCATCACCTACTCCGACGACCAGAAGGGCTACCCGCACCCGGATCACCTCCGCGTGCACGACATCAGCGTGCCGGCCTTCGACGCCGCCGGCGATCCCGATCAGTTCCCGGACTCGGGCGCACCGTGGGCGCCGGCCAAGCTCTATTACACCTCCTTCTCCCGGCAACGGATCATCGCCACCCACCACAAGTTCCTCGAGCTGGGCCTGGAGTCGCCTTACGCCGAGCGCTGGGGCGATTGGATCAACAATCCCCCCCAGGAAGAGGATCCCCACACGACCCACATCGACATCACCGGATTCGCCGACGTTCGCCGTGACGCGCTGCTGGCTCACGCCACGCAAATCGATCCCGACTCACCGTTCTGGTTCGGACTCCCACCGGAAGTGGCCCGGACGGTGTACCCGTACGACGACTACGTTCTGGCCCGTTCCTTAGTTGAAACCGATATCCCGGAGGACGATCTGTTCGCCGGACTGAGACAGGAGGTCCCATGCCCAAGTACCTGAGCCAGGAGTGGCACGACCGGGTGAAGGAACTGGCGAAGGACCAGCCCGACCGCCCGGGTGCCTCCATCCGCATGCAGTACGTCACCACCGGCGGCCCCGACGGCGACGTGAAGTACTGGTCGGTGATCGAAGACGGCCACCTGGTCGACCAGCAGCTGGGCGAGCTCGACGATGCCGAGGTGACTCTGACCTCGACCTGGGCTGACGCCTCTGCGGTCCAGAAGGGCGAGCTCGACGCCAATGCGGCCTTCATGCAGGGACGAGTGAAGGTCGGCGGGAACATGGGCAAGCTGATGTCGCTGCTGCCGCTTACCAATGCTCCGGAGTACAAGAAGCTCCAGAGCGAGATCGCGGCCGAAACCGAGTTCTAGGACCGTCCCTTCCGCGGGCCGGGGGCCGCCATCTCACAGCGGCTTGTCTGGGCCTCCGCAGGCCGACCAGAGACCTCGGCTGGCATCTCGGGCTTCGGCTGCGGCCTCGACGAAAGCATCCGCGAAGGCGACGTTCGGGGGGATGGTCAGCGGCGCGGCGAAACCGCGTCGGGCCATCTCGAGATTGACATGAAGGTCGTCATCGACCCGGTAGACGTACGCCAGTAGGCGTCCGTATCGGTCGCGGGGTTCGGCGTCGATCTCCAGCCGCACTGTTGTGTCGAGCGGAAGCAGCCGCCCCATCTCGGCTGATGCCTCCTTTCCGAAGCACTCGCGCAAGCCGCCCCGCCCGTGGACCTCGGGGGTGTCTATACCGATAAGCCGCACCTTCTCCTCGGGACCGGTGTTGAGCTGGACTCGGATGGTGTCGCCGTCGGTGATGTTGGTGACCCGCCCCTCGTCAGGCGGCCCATCGGTCGCTGAATCACCACAGCCGGCCAGCGCCAGGGCGAAGGCGAAGACGATCAGTCGCGGGATCCGGCGCATCGATCCATCCTGGCTGCCGCCGGTGACAGGAGGAAGAGTCACCCCGGGACAGGCTCAGGCCGACGGCTGATGTGTAGCGCGGCTAGCCGCGCAAGGCCTCCTCAGCCTGGTCGATGTCCATCTCGCCCTTGGCCAGTGCCTCGAGCACCTTTTCCCGATCGGCCGCACGCCGATCGCGGTCGCTCGCGCCCACTGGCTCCACGCCCAGGCTCTCGAGCATGGCGTCGACCCGGGCACGGGCGGTGGGGTAGCTCACCCCGAGGTGGCGCTCGACTTCTTTGATGTTGCCCCGCGAGGCGAGAAAGACCCACAAGATTTCACGATCCTCGACACCGAGCCCGCAGAAGGCGCACCCAGCGAAGGCCCCGGAGAGCTCGGTGCCGCACTCGTCACAACCCAGGCGCGTGATGGCCAGCCGGTCACCGCAGACGGGGCAGTTCTGGGGCGGTTGACGGTCGGCCATCTACAGATTCTGCTCGTTCACGACCACCGTGGCTGAGCCGACGTTGACCTCCATGGCCAGAGTCCCGGCGCCATCGCCGATCGTCGCTTCGTGTTCTGAGCCCAGCAGACCCCCGGCGCGGGTTTCGGCGCCGGGCAGGTTCACCCGGCTCAACTCGGCCCGGGCGGTCACCCGCACGCTCGATCCGGGATCCAGCCGCAGGTCGACCTTGCCGGCGTTGCATTCGATCCGAGAGTCGCCCTCGTCGAGGCGCCCGGTGGCCTCGAACTTGCCCGCGTTCACCCGGACGTCGAGCGGAGCGGAGAACCCCTTGACCTGGAGGCTGGCCGCATCTGCCTCCGCAGTGATCGGCGCGGACACGCCTTTCACCGACATGGCACCGGCCTTGATCCCGATTTCGAGCGGGAGGTTCGGATTGACCCGGACCTTCAACGCCGGCGTGCGCCTGGAGCCGGAGCCGGCCCGGCCCCGGCCGCCGGAGAAGGCCTCGGCGAATCCAGCAGGAAAGCCGCTCGGGAACCCGCCCGGGAAGCTGCCGGGGAATCCGCTTACCCGGACGCGTCGTCGTGACCGACCACGAAAGTCCCTCGACGAGCCCACGGGCTCCCGGTCGCGGTCTTCGGTCTCGTCGTCTCCGTCGCCCCAGCTCCAGTTCCAGCGCCAACCGGGTTGCGACCACGCCACTTCGGGCCCCTCGCCTTCGATGATCAGCAGGTCCCCCTCGCGCCGAGCGTCGTGGGGCCCTTCGGCGACGGCCTCCTTCACATTGGGGTCACCGGTGATCTCGATCAGGCGCACCGATCCGACGATGCGGATGCGGGCTGCCGGCGCACCGGGGGGGAGGCCCCTGTCCCCCCCGGTGGCGGTCTGGGACGGGGAGCCGGAGCCCCCCGAGCGATCCTGCGGGGAGGATTGGTCGAGGCTCGAGAGCCGCTCGGCTGCTTCCTCGGGGCTCAAAGTGCCTTCGGCGACTTGGGACAGTATGGATCTGCGTTCGGCGTCGGACATACCAAAAAGCTAAGCGCTAGTTAGCTAAATGTCAAGTAGTGCTCACAAATGGGCGTCAAGTGTCCTCAGGACCTATACGTACGATCCGGTCGTCGCCCGGTCTCGGGTCGCCGCGCCCATCGCGGTTGGAGGTCGCCAGATAGAGGGCGCCGTCGGGCCCGACAACGACATCTCGGAGACGGCCGTAGCCGCCGGCGAAGAGCTGCTCCTGGCCGAGAACCGCTTCCGATTCGGGGGCGAGGTCGAGGCGGTAAAGGGCCGAGCCCCGCAGCGTGGCGAAGAGCAGGTCGCCCTTCCACTGCGGGATCAGATCGTCGTCGTAGACGGCACACCCCGCGGGCGCAACGGCCGGGGTGTAGTTGACGATCCCGGTGCCGCTCGAATCAGGCCACCCGTAATCGGCGCCCTCCTCCAAAGCGTTCACCTCGTCACCACCGGTCGGGCCGTGCTCGGTTGAGAAGAGTTTGCCGCTCGGCGAAAAGCAGAGGCCTTGGGGGTTGCGGTGGCCGGTCGTGAAGACCTCGTGCTCACCGCTGTTCGGATCGATGCGCAGCACCTTTCCGTTGAGGCCCTCCCGCCTCGCCCGCTCCGCATTTCCTGCATCTCCTGTGGTGGCGTAGAGCATGTCGTCGGGCCCGAATATCAGCCGGCCGCCATCGTGATTGGTTCCTGCGACGATCCCGTCGACCAGCACCGTCTGCGACCCGCCGTCGTCCAGACGAACGATCCGGTTCTCGCGTTCCGCCGTGTACATGACGAAGCGTCGGCCCGCTTCGTCGATAGCGAGGCCCATGAGGCCCGCTTCGCCGGTTTCGACGACACCATCTACCTGGAGCGAGTCCACTCGGCGAAATTGAGTTCCCTCCGCGGTTGGGTCCATCCTCGTCAACCTCCCGCTTCGTTCGGTGAAGTGAAGCGACCCGTCTGGCGTGAAGGCGATCGCCCACACCGTGTCGAGATCCGTGGCGATGTCGTGAGTGGCCAGTTGTACGGGTTCGGCCGGCTCCACCGGCGGCTCCACCGGCGTAGCCGGACCTTCGGTCGTCTCCGTGGACTCAGGAGCTGGCGCGTCGGGGGAGCACGCCGCGAGCACGACGAATAGCGGCGCCCAGACGGAACGGCGCCTCACCGCAGGCCGGCGGCGAGTCGCAGTGCCGTCGTCCAACCCGCGCCGTCGAGACCGAGCGCCTGCAAGCGCGCCTGCGCTTCGTCGAGCACCGCGCCGGCCTCAGGGTCTCCCGCCGCCTCCAGGCCGATGGCCTTGCCGAGCCGGGCCACTGCTTGCATCACGATGTCGCTCGTGCCGTCGGCGACCTGGACGGCGACATCGAGCTGGTGGCAATCGCCTGCCAAGCCGGCGGCAAGACCCGCCACTATCTGGTCAAAGTAAGTTCCGTTGCTCACCGGCGCTTCCGGTTCGCCAACCGCGGCGACCGTGCTGGTGGCGGTCTCTCGACTAGCGGCTTGGGCGAGGGCGAGCCAGGCAGCGGTGTTAGGGCGCACCTCGTCGGATCTGCCGGCGGCCTCTTCGAGATAGGCACAGGCCCGGTCCGCGTCGCCCGACATCAGCGCGGCCGCGCCCGCGAGCACCAGCCTTTCCGGCTCTCCGACCTCGTCGACCGGGTCGTCCAGGTTCTGTGTGGCGATAGCCGCGGTCCGCGCCGCACGCTCGGCGTCGCCGACGTGGACGGCGGCGGTTCCGTCCAGCAGCGCCGCGAAGACTTCGCCACCGGCGTAGCTGGTTCGCCGGCTCTGGGCCCATGCCTCCTCGAACAAGGCCCGTGCCTCGATGTGCCGGCCCGCAGCCACGAGCGCGCGGGATAGCGGACCGATGGCCCGCATCTCGTTCACCGGGTCATCGAGCTTGCGGAAGATCTCGCGTGCTTCTTCGCCAAGCGGAATAGCTCCCAGCGGATGCCCCTTCCACAGCCGCACCGCGGCGAGCAGCATGATGACCATGCCAGCGGCCCAGTCGTCGCCCGACTGCCGAGCTTCGTCGACGACGGCAGAGGCCAGGTTCTCGGCCGCGTCGAGGTCGCCTTGCTGGTACCGAAGCCATGCCCGCAGCCCGGTGACCCAGCTGAGTCCTCCCCAGTCGCCGATGTCGGTGAACGCCTCTTGCGAGGCATCGAGGCGACGTTCGCAGTCTTGAGCATGGCCCGATGAAAACGACGCCCATGCAAGTGCCTGCAGCGCCCATGCCTCACCCCGTCGGTCGCCTGCCTCGCGGAAGGCCTCCAAGGCGGCCCTGATGTCGTCGGCCGCCTCGGTCGCCCTTCCCTGTAGAACGCGCGTCATGCCGCGCAGGCGCAGCGTCTCCGCTTCCTCGAGCTTCTCGCCGAGCGGGCGCCACGCCTCCAAGGCCCGGGAGAGCGTCTCGATCGAACGACCGAACTTGCTCTCCTTTTGCTCGATGTCGCCGAGGATCGTCAGCGCCCGAGCCATGCGCTCGGGCGAGGCCGCCCGTTCGCCCGAGGCGCCGAGAACCGCCTCGACGTCCTCACGGGCCCCGTTGAGATCACGCAAGGCGGCTCGGGCT
>JAHWKP010000044.1 GCA_019347775.1 Actinomycetota bacterium
GGCATCAGCCGATATCGCGCCTCCGGCAGGCGGTTCGGGCGAGGGGAGCGAGGCGTTTTGGCGTCGTCGGTACCATCGCCGACCCGCGCCGCGGCGGCACGCAGCCGGGAGGTGATGTCCGTCGCCATAGACCAACCCTACGATCCCATAGGTGGGTACCGAGGTGCGCGACGCCGCCACCGTGCTGCTCCTACGCGACGAGCCCACCTCGCCAGACCACGGGGATACCGCTCTAGAGGTCTTCATGGTGCGGCGCCACGAGAAGTCCGGGTTCGTCGGAGGTCACCACGTGTTCCCGGGCGGAGTGGTCGACGACGCCGACCGCGACCCGGCGTGGGCCGGACACTGCCAGGGGACGTTCGACCCGCTCGCCGTCGCAGCCGTGCGGGAGTTGCTGGAGGAAGCGGCCGTACTGCTCGCCGTCGAACCGACCACCGGCCGGCAGGCTGTCCTAGCCACAGAGGACATCGGCGCCCTGGCCAAGTCGGTGCACTCCGGCAGCCGGCTGTTGCTCGACATCTGCAGGGACGAACAGCTATTCATCGACCTCGAGGCACTCCGTCTCTGGAGCCACTGGATAACCCCGGAGGCGGAGCCCCGCCGCTACGACACCAGGTTCTTCGTCGCGGTGGCGCCGCCCGAGCAGGAGGCGATCCACGACGAGTTGGAGCTGACGGCGGGCGTATGGGGAACTCCTGCGTCGTTCCTCGCCCAGCACGCCGCGGACGAGATCCGAATGATCCTGCCGACCGTCGCCAACCTGCGCAGCATCGAGAACTTCCCCGACACGGCCGCCCTCATGGCGGCGGCCGCGGCCAAGGGTCCTATAAGACCGACGTCGCCCGTCATGGTCACCGAGCCGGACGGGTCAGTCACGATCCTCATCGACGGTGTCGCGGTCTGGAGCGCGGCCCCTCCCCGAGGATGAGTCGCCGTTCACTCGCCCGGTCGATGCCACGACTGCCGGTCGTCTTCTAGCCTCACCGCTCATGGCCGTCTCCACCTCTCACGAATCGCGCCGCGCCCCGACGCGGGCCTCGGAGCCGATCCTTTCAGCCCGGCGCGTCACCAAGATCTACGGGACGGGGCCGCAAGCGACCGAGGCGTTGCGAGGCCTCGACCTCGACGTTGCGGCCGGCGAGATGGTCGCGGTCATGGGGCCCTCGGGGTCCGGCAAGACCACCCTGCTGAACTGCCTGTCGGGTCTCGACGACATCAACTCCGGCACGATCCGGATCGACGGCCACCCCATCCACGACATGGACGACGCCAAGCGCACCCGCCACCGGGCTGAGTCGATGGGGTTCATCTTCCAAGCGTTCAACCTCATCCCGGTATTCACGGCGGTGGAGAACACCGAGTTGCCATTGCTGCTGGCCGGTCGCAAATCCCGCGATGCGCGGGCGCAAGCCATCGAGACTCTCGAGCGGGTTGGACTGGGGCACCGGCTGGGGCATCGCCCTCCCGAGTTGTCAGGTGGTGAGCAGCAGCGGGTGACAATCGCCCGGGCCCTGGCGGGGCGTCCGAAGCTGGTGTGGGCCGACGAACCAACCGGAAACCTGGACTCCGAGACGGCCGGGCAGGTCCTCGGGCTACTACGCGAGATGCACGCAGAGGGGCTCACCGTGCTCTTGGTGACTCATGACGAGACCATTGGAGGATCGGCTCAACGCCTGGTGCGCATGCAAGACGGGCTCATCGTCTCCGACGAACCGATGAAGTCGACGAGCCCTCGGCGCCGAGCTCGTCGGGCGGTGAAGGCCTCTACGACGTGAGCAGTGTCCTCGGGCTGATCGGCGTCTTCCTGGCGCTCGGCGTAGTCGTGGTTGCGCTGGCTTTGCCCCTCTTCTTGCTGGTCCGCCGGCCCACGCTGCGACGGCTCGCCGTCCGCAACGCGTCCCGGCGCCCCAAAGAGACGCTGCTCGTCCTGCTTGGCTCGATGCTGGGCACCGCCATCATCACCAGCGCCTTCGTGGTGGGCGACACTTTGGACAGCTCGGTGCGCCGGTCTGCGTTCACCCAGCTCGGGCCGGTGGACGTGCTCGTGCGCTCGGCTGGCGCTGAGCCTGGTTCACTGGCCGCCCGGTTCGACGGTCTGCCCGAGTCCGTCGTCGATGGCACCTTGGCCGCAACTGCGTTGCGTGCGACCGCCACCAGCGTCGGCTCCGAACCGGTGGCAGAACCCAACACGACGGTGTTCGAGATCGACTTCACCGCGGCACGCGAGTTCGGCGACGACCCGGCCGCGACCGGAATCGAGGGTCGAACTCCAGGACCCGGCGTTGCTGCCGTCGGTGCCGATCTGGCCACCGCCCTGTCGTTGGAACCCGCCGATCAGGTCGCAGTCCATGCCTACGGGACGTCGTCAATACTCACCGTCGACCGAGTCCTGCCTCGCCTCGGCGTTGCCGGCTTCGGCGGGACCGGAAGCGAGTCCTTCAACCTCTTCGTCGCGCCGGGCACGATCTCGGGTCTTCGGGCCGAGGGGAGCGCCCAAGGAGCTCCGCCGGTGAGTCTGGTCCTGTTGTCGGCACCGGGCGGCGTGTTGGAGGGAGCATCCGGCTCGGACGCACTCGTCGAGGCCGTCGAGGAACGGCTCGGCGATCAGCCTGCTCAGGTGCTGCCCGTCAAGGCCAATCTCCTCGAGGCGGCCGAGAGCGCGGGGCAGCAATTCACCGAACTATTCGGAGCCATCGGATTCTTCAGCGTCCTGGCAGGCGTGCTCCTGCTGGTGAACATCTTCGTGATGCTCGCCCAGGAGCGGAAGACCGAACTGGGGATGCTGCGGGCGGTGGGGCTTCGGCGGGCGCACCTCGTGGGTGCTTTCCATTTGGAAGGGTGGATTTACGCCGTCGTGTCGTCGGTCATCGGCCTCTTCGTGGGCATCGGTCTGGGCCGCGTGATCGTTGCGGTGGCCACGGGCATCTTCGCCAGGCCCGGCGAGGAGTTCTCGCTCGAGCTGCACTTCAGCCCGAGCGCCCAGGGGGTGCTGCAGGGCTTCCAACTCGGCTTCCTGATCTCGGTGTTCACGGTCCTTGTCACCGCCGTGTGGGTCTCACGGCTCAACGTCATCCGAGCCATTCGGGATCTGCCCGAGCCCGAGTCGACGGGTACGGGCCTGCGCCGGATCATCCTCGGAACTCTCAATCTCGTCGTCGGCGCCGCCCTCACCGTGATCGGTGTCTCGGCAGAGGCAGCCATCCCGGTGCTGGCGGGGCCTGCCATCGGGGCAGCCGGACTGGTACTGCTTCTCCGCCCGTTGGTTCCCCGACGCCCCCTGGTGAGCGTGGCGGCGATAGCCATCGTCGTCTGGGAGGTCGTCGCCTTCCAGGTCCTCGCTGCCACTTTCGAAGACGCCCCCATCCCGACGTTCGTCGTCCAAGGTGTCTGCCTGACGGCCGCGGCAGTGGCGCTCGTGACCCAGAACCAGGATCTGATCGGCTCGGGCCTGCGCCGGCTGGGTGGAGGCCGGTCGATGTCGGTGCGTCTCGGATTGGCCTATCCGCTGGCCAGGCGCATCCGCACGGCAATGACCCTTTCGATGTACGCGCTCGTGATGTTCACGCTGACCTTCATCACCGTGTTCTCCCACCTGTTCAGTTCACAGATCGACACGTTCACCAGAGAGATCTCCGGTGGCTTCGATCTAATCGCCGAGTCGAATGCCTCCCAACCCGCCCCTCCAGATGAGGTGGCGGCCGTACCCGGCGTCGAGGCTGTTTCAGTGCTGTCCCGACTGCGGGCGGAGTGGAAGATCGAGCCCGACGGTGAGTTCGGGCCCTGGCCGGTCGGCACCTTCGACCAGGTGTTCATCGAGCGCGGAATCATCGAGTTGGCCGAGCGGCCGGAGCGATTCCGTACCGACGAGGAGGTGTACCGAGCCGTCATCGACGACCCGAACCTGGTGATCCTGCCCACCTTCTTTCTGGCGGATCAGGGAGGTGGCCCGCCACCGGCCGTCCCCCGGGTGGGTTCGACCATCGAGCTACGCGACCCGATCGGCGGCGCGACCCGGGAACTCGAGGTGATCGCCCATTCCAAGTCGGGATTCGCGAACGACTTGCCGCTCGTCGCCCACCCGCTGCTCGCAGAGATGTACGGCGACCGACTGACCCCCAACCTGCTGCGTATCGACACCGAGCCCGGCGCCGATCCTTCCGAGGTGGCCGGGCGGATCAACGCGGAGTTCCTGACGAGCGGGATCGAAGCTCGGTCCTTCCGCTCGATCGCTTCGGAGAACGTGGCCCAGCAGCAGTCGTTCTTCCGCCTGATGCAGGGCTACCTGGCGCTCGGCCTCGTCGTGGGGATCGCCGGCCTGGGAGTCGTGATGATCCGGGCCGTCCGAGAGCGGCGGCGCCAGATCGGCGTGCTGCGGTCGTTGGGCTTCCCCGCCGCCGCAGTGAGACGGGCGTTCATCACCGAGTCGTCGTTTGTAGCCGCCGAGGGCATCGTCATCGGCGCTGTGCTCGCGGTGATAGTGGCCTGGCGATTGGTAGGACAAGGCACCTTCGGCGACCGCCTCGAATTCAGCGTGCCGCCGGTGCAGCTCGCCGTCCTCACTCTCGGCACGTTCTTCGCTTCGATCCTGGCGACGGCCACGCCAGCTCAGCAAGCCAGCCGCATCCGCCCCGCGGTGGCGCTGCGACTGACCGACTAGCTGTTCTCCACCATCTCGAGCATGCGGGCGGTGCATCCGGCCATCTCGACCGGGGGCATCGCCTCGGCGACGAGCTTGTCCGCGATCGCCGCGAACGCCTCGGCCGCCGGGCCCGTGTCGCGCAGCGCGGCGGGCTCGCCGGAGTCACCGCCCAGCGCCACCGCCGCGTCGAGCGGGACGGATCCGAGCAGTGGCACGCCGACCTGCTTGGCCAACCGCCCGCCGCCGCCCTCGCCGAACAACGGGTAGCTCTCCCCGTGGCCGCAGACGAAGCCGGCCATGTTCTCGATCACTCCGACGATCCTCAGGTGGCCTCGCCGAGCCATATCGGCCGCCCGCGTCGCCACCTTCTGGGCGGCCTGCGCGGGCGTGGTGACCACGATCATCTCGGCCCGCGGCAACATCCGCGCCAGACCCATCTGGACATCGCTCGTGCCCGGTGGCATGTCGATCAGCAGGTAATCCAAGTCGCCCCAGCGGACGTCTTCGAGGAAGTGCTGAACGGCTCGGTTGAGCATCAGGCCGCGAAACATCACGGCCTCGTCCTCTTCGGCGCCGGGAATCGCTCCCATCGACACGACCTTGACCATGCCCGAACCGATCTGGCGCTCTACCGGATACAGGTGCGGCCGGCTGGCGTCGTCGTGTCGGGCCTTGGCTTCGACCTTCCGGCCCCTGAGCCCGAGCATCCGCGGTATCGAGAACCCGGCCACATCGGCGTCGAGAACCCCAACGGTGAAGCCTCGCCGAGCCAGGGCCGCGGCGAGGTTGGCCGTCACCGAAGACTTGCCGACGCCGCCCTTGCCCGATGCGATCGCGGCGATCCGCGCCGTGGGGGGAATGTCGGTACCGAGGGCGTTCTCGCGCGCTTTCCAGCGAGCACGCTCCATCACCTTGCGCTTCTCCTCGCCGCTCATCTCGCCCATCTGCACGTCCACCGAGGTGACGCCGGGAAGCGAACCGACCCGCGCTTTGGTGTCGTCCTGCAGCTGGCTGCGAAGCGGGCAGCCTGCGATGGTGAGGGCGATGGTGACGGTGACGGCCCCTGGATCCTTGCCGGGGCCGCCTATCTCGATCCCCCGCACCATGCCCAGGTCGACCAGGTTGTCGCCCAGTTCGGGGTCGATCACGCCCCGCATCGCCCCTCGGACGTCTTCCTCGGTCGGCACGGCGGGAGGAGCGGTCACGGTCACGCGCCTATTTTACCGGCCAATCCCGGTATTATGTCCTCATGGCCGCAGCTGACGGGACCGGGGGCCGCCGGGAGATCTTCAAGGCGCTCGGCGACAACACCCGCTACGCCATATACGAAGAGCTCGTCCGGGCCGGCACGCCGCGTTCGACAGCCGAAGTGGCGGCTGCGCTCGACCTGCACCCGAACACCATCCGGCCGCACCTCGAGCGCATGCGCGAGGTGGGCCTGCTGGTCGTCGAAGTCGACTCCCGTGGGTCGGTAGGCCGCCCGCAGCACCGGTACGCGGTTGCCGACGAGGCGCCGTCCCTTGGAGTCGAGCCCCCCGCCTACCCGCTCCTCGCAGGGCTGCTGGCCAACGTCGCGGCCGCCGAAGCCCCACCCGCGGACCGGGTCGCCTCAGTCGGCGCCCGGCACGGACGGGTTCTGGCGCAGTCCGCGCCTCCCAAAGCCGGCTGCAGCGCCGGACTCACCAGCGCCATGCAGGAGTTGGGCTTCTCACCGGTGTCCTCGTCGGAGGACACCCACAGCACGAGTATCCGCTTCACCGAGTGCCCCTACCGACGGATGGCCGAGGCCTTCCCCGATCTGGTGTGCCAGCTGCACCGCGGGATGGTCGAGGGCTACGTCGCCGAGAAGGGCGGAGCAACTGTGGTGGAGTTCGCCACCCTCGAAGACCGCGACCCGTGCCGCGCCGAATTGGCCGGCACCTGAGGCCCGCCCTATACCCTTGAAGTACCCACGAAAGGAAGTCCGAGCGATATGAGCGTCACCGAGAGCGAAACCCAGACCGAGACCAAGACCGACACGACCACTGCGGTCCCGACCGATGCGCCCATCTCGCTGACGCCGGAGGCGGCCCGCAAGGTGGCCGAGTTGCGCGCCCAGGAAGAGGCGCCGGACACCCTCGCTCTGCGGGTTGCAGTACGTCCCGGCGGTTGCTCGGGTTTCAGCTACGAGATGTTCTTCGACACCGAGATCACCGACGAGGACGTCAAGCACACCTTCCCCGTAGGCGACGGTAAGGGTGAGCAGGTCGTCGTCGACCCGCAGTCGGCTCAGCTCCTCCAGGGCGCGACGCTGGAGTTCAAGGACGGGCTCCAGGGCGCCGGGTTCTCAATAAACAACCCCAACGCCACTCGCAGCTGCGGCTGCGGCCAAAGCTTCAGCTAAACCTTTCGCCACCGCGCCGGCCCGTGGCGGGCGCTCAGGAGTACCGTCGGCGATGTGACGGCGACGCGCTTCAGTTCATTTCTCCTGCCGACCGCCCTAGCCCTACTCCTAGCGTCCTGCGGGAGTGATACCACCGTCTCCAGCCGCAACGGCTCCGCTGACGACGACGCGATCTACACCGCCCCGTCCGCCACAGTCTTGGAGGGCCGGGAGCACGGACCGCAGCTGTGCCTCGGCGGCGTGCAGGAGTCCCTACCCCCCCAATGCGGCGGCCCCGACATCGTCGGCTGGGACTGGGACGACGTGGACGACGAGGAGTCCGTCAGCGGAGTCACCTGGGGCGAATACTCGGTCACCGGGACGTGGGACGGCGAGCGCCTCACTCTCACGGAGAAGCCGGGGCCTCCGGTGGAGACGAAGGGGCCGGTCCATGACTTCTCGACTCCGTGTGAGGCTCCTGAAGGGGGCTGGCAACCCGTCGATCCGCCCCGCACTACGCACGCAGCGCAGGACTCGGCCCTCTCCTATGCCCAGGAGCAGCCCGAGTTCGCTGGCGCGTGGCTAGACCAGCTCAATCCGGTGTCGGAGCGGGATAATCCGGAGGAGAGCGCCAACGACCCGTCCTCGATCGTCTTGAACCTGCGGTTCACCGAGGAGCTGGCGCGACACGAAGCGGAGGTGCGCCGCCGTTGGGGCGGTGCCCTGTGCGTGACTCCCGCCGACCACCCGCTCAGTCAGCTCCGCGCCATCCAGACCGAGGTCGGCAGCGACATAGAGGGGGTTTTGTATTCCTCGGTCGACCAGGTGAATGGAGTCGTGGACCTCGGAGTGGTGATCGCCACACAAGAGATGCAGCGCTTCCTGGACGAGAAGTACGGCGAGGGACTCGTGAGACTCAGCGGAGCCCTCCAGCCCAAGACCTGAGGCGCCGTTTGTCGCTCAAATGTGGAACCTACATGGGAGCTCACCAGCGGTGAGTACCTCGGTCGCCCTAAGGGGTCAGTCGACCTCGTAGCGCCAGACGTTGGTTTCCCGGCGCTTGAAACCCATCTTTTCGTAAATGTGATTGGCGGCCTCGCGGCGCGGTGCGGACGTGAGGTCGATGGTACGGGCGCCGGCCTCGTGCGCCCGGCCGATGGCGGCCTTCGTCAGGAGTTCGCCGATGCGCTGGCCCCGCGCCGCCTCGTCGACGATGACATCTTCGATCCACGCCCGGAGGCCGGTAGGAATTCGGAAGAGAGCCAGCGTCAGCGTGCCGACGATCGCCCGGTCTTCGGAACGGCGGGCAACGAAGACGACGGTGGCCGGCGACTCCACCATGGCTGCGACCTGGTCGGAGCTGAGCGGTGCTGCGCTGGACGAAAGCTGGGGAAGCAGGCGCCCGAGGGCTTCAGTGAGCTCGGCTGTAGCCGTCCGCGCCTCTTCGACCTTTACCAGAGGACTATCCCGTTATCTCGGGCACGGGCTCGGGCGGCCGGGGGCCGATGTAGCGGGCCGACGGGCGGATGATCCGGTTGTCGGCCGCCTGCTCGAGGATGTTGGCGCACCAGCCGATCACCCGGCTGGACGCAAACGTGGGCGTGAACATGTCGCGGGGCATGCCGACCAGCTCCATCACGACCCCGGCGTAAAACTCGACGTTCGTGTAGAGCTGGCGGCCCGGCTTGAGCTCGGCCAGAACCTCGATCACGGTGTGCTCTACCTGCTTGGCAAAGTCGACGAGCGGTCCGCCCATCTTCTCGGCGACGCCGCGCAGCATCAGGGAGCGGGGATCGTCGGTCTTGTACACGGCGTGGCCGAATCCCATGATCCGCTCACCCCGCTCGACCGCGGCGCGAATCCAGGCGTCGGCTTTGTCCGGGCTGCCGATGGCATCGAGCGTGTCGAGGGCTCGGCTGGGAGCGCCGCCGTGCAGCGGTCCCGACAGCGATCCGATGGCCGCGACCACGGCTGCGCCCATGTCGGCTCCAGTGGAGGCGACGACCCGGCCCGTAAAGGTCGAGGCGTTGAAGCCATGGTCGATGGTCGAGATGAGGTACTTCTCGATCGCCTGCGCGTCCTGCGGGTCGGGCTCGGTGCCCTTGAGCATGTAGAGGTAATTGGCCGCGTAGCCGAGCTCGGGGTGCGGATCGATCGGCTCCTCGCCCTGGCGTAGACGCCACAGCGCGGTAAGCACAGTCGGAATCACCGCCGCTATGCGCATGGCGTCGGAACGCCGGGTCTGGGCGTCGATGTCGAGTAGAGGACGGCAGTCGGAGGCAGCGGCGATGAGCGATACGGCAGTGCGCATCCCGTTGAGCGGCGAGAACTTCTCCCCCGCCCGGGCGATGTCGGCCAGCAGCGGGCGCACTTCGTCCGGGATGGCCCTCAGCGGCCGTACTTCGTCAATGAACGCCTCGCGCTGCGCGATCGTGGTAGGTAGCTCTCCCTCGAAAAGCAGATGCCAGACGTCCTCGAGCGGGCGGCTCTCGCACAGGTCGATGGCTGAGTACTGCCGGTAGTGGTAGAAGCCTTCGAGACCCCGCACGTCGCCGATCGCAGTCTCGGCTACGACCACGCCCTTGAGGCCCCGGGGGACGTCGCCGAATGCGCCTTCGACCGGGCGGATCTGCGCGATACGCATGAGGTCGCGCATCGACACGATGCCCACCAATTTCTCGTCGTCTACGACGGGAATGTGTCGATAGCCGTGTTCCGAAAGGCTCTGCCAGGCCTCGGCTACCTCCTTAGAGGAGGAAATGGTGCCCGGGTCGGCGGTCATCCACTCGGAAACCTTGGCGACGGACGCGTCCGCCCCCGATGAAGCGAAGCGAACGAGATCCCGTTCGGTGAGAATGCCGATCGGCTTGTCACCGTCGACGACCACGATCGAACCGACTTTGCGGTCATTCATTCTCGATGAGGCTTGAGCGATGGTCTCCGCGGCAGTCGCAGTCAACGCCGGGGCGCTCATCACGTCGGCCACGACACGCACCTTGGGAGCGTCCTTGTTGCTGGACTGATCCTTGGCCTGCTCAGGCATTCGCGGTCTCCTGCGGCGGATTGGGCTGGTCGGGGTTCTGTTCGTCCTCGGCTGGTTCGCTTTCGATCCTATGTGCCGAGGAAAGTTCCCATCGCCGGAAGGACGGGAGCCACAACGCGAGCGCTCCGACGGCGACCACACAGGCGATGCCACCCGTCACCACGGAGAACATGGCTCCGCCGAGCGCGGCCATCCCCCCGGCGCGGAAGTCGCCGAGGCGGGGCCCGCCGGTGACGACCGCCAGCTGCACCGACGACATCCGGCCTCGCATCGAGTCGGGGATCGAAAACTGGAGGATCGTGTTTCGGAATACAGCTGAGAAGACGTCTGCGGCGCCGGCGACGGCTAGAAACACCAGGGCGAGCGGCAACCAAGTGGTGACCCCAAAGGCGGCCATCGCCACCCCCCAAAGAGCAACGCACCACAGAGTGGCTCTGCCGGGCCGGACAACAGTGCCGACTGAACCGCTGAAGAGGGCGCCCAGCAGCGCTCCGGCCCCGAAGCCTGCGTAGAGGAACCCCACCGCCGCCGGACCCCCAAAGACCATCAGTCCCAGCGCGGGAAAAAGGGCCCGCGGCATGGCGAGGACCATCGCCGCCAGATCGACCAGGAAGACACCGCGCAGCTCAGGCTTGGTCACCGCGTATCGGAGTCCCTCCCCGATGGCGCCGACGCTGGGGCGCACGAGAGCGCCCGCCGGCTTCAGAGGGCTGAGTCGAAGCGCGTAGAAGAAGGCAACAACGAAAGTTGCGGCGTCCACCCAATAGACGATCTGCAGTCCG